>NZ_JAKKRH010000050.1:0-30261 GCF_025654465.1 Shewanella sp. SM101 | reverse complement strand
ATTCCAAGGCGCCGCTATAAGAATACACCTCAAGAAAGAGTCGATTGGTGCTTATATCGGTATCGACATTTAGTGGAGAATGCTTTTGGAAGAATTAAGCACTATCGAGCAATATCAACAAGATATGACAAGCTAGCAAGAAATTACGCCAGTATGGTGTCACTGGCGTTTATGTTAATGTGGCTGCCGATGTATTGCTGAACAACATTTGTACAGCAAAGATCAACAGACCCTAATCAATACCTGTAACTTCGCTAGGGTGAGTGCTGTGTAGCAGTGTTACGAACGAGAGTCAGGGATGGCGAACTGGCAGTTAGGCATCATCGCCATGACTGCTTTCTTTCCCTCTAATATTTTCTCAGTTAAGTACACTATTCCAATAGCTTAAGTTGTGTTTGTCCCCATTGGGTGGCATAGGGCATGGCTTCTTGCGGGCTGAGGATAAACTCATTTTCACAGCCATCGCCGCGGGGCGTTTCCCAGAATTTGATACCCTTTGGCTCAAGGGTGAGCTGGTAATATCCCGAGCCGTCTGATGTGGGGCATTCTGCGTCCGGTGCTTTGCCAGCAAACAATTTGTTCCTTAATGCTGGGGGTAAAGGATGACTCATACCCTCGAGCATGCTTTGTGGTTGAGTATCGGCGAGAAACCATTGCCATGGGTGGAAAGGTTTGCCGTCGTTAAGGGAGAAACTCACAAATTCTTGGCTGATACCATTGGCGCCATAACCTGCCGCCCAGCGATATAGGCGCACACTGAGCCAATGCTGATTAATAAAAATCGGTTCGGCAAAGGTTTCGTCAGTTACAAAACTGCCCATTTGTGCCAGCATTCTGCGGCGAGTGTCAAAGGTTTGTGCTAGTTGGGCTTCATCGGTGAGCTTATGCTCAAGCCATTGATTAATTGCCAAGATACCCGTTTGTGGGCCTTTAAATTCGATACCTACATCTGTGCCAAAAGTCAGCGGGCGATACTCAATATTTTCGTAGCTTTGCCATTTACCTCGGCTGAGTTTTGGCGTGGTTTCTAGCGGTAGATTGTAAGCATCGGCACCACAATCCTCGACCTTATCTGGGCTGATTTCTCGCTCAAGTTGCACTGGTAACGATTTACTCGCGGTATCTTTAAACCAATGCCCGCTCAGTTTTTGTGGCGTGACACTATCAAACTGCCAATTTCCTGTATTGCCTTCTTCTTTCCACAGTTCATCTTGCTGCTCGAGTCTTATCGGCGTTAAGTAGCGTTGATAGTAATAACTGCCTGTTCCATATTGATTAAAACAAACTCTGACCTTGCTTTTACCTAACTGTCCCTGCCAGATCCCTGTGAGTTCATTGACCGCAAAGGTCGGCAAAGAGATCGCGGCGGTCAGCAACAGGCTTGAAGATAAAACGGAGAATAACATCCTTGTGGGCATACTGATTTTCTCTTAAAAGGTGATAAGTAAGGGCCGTATTCTAAGCGCTGGATACTGACCGATTGTGGATTAAAAATCAAAATCTGATAAAAAAGTCGCCCGTAGGCGACTTGATGTTAAAGACTTAAGGCTTATTTAACTTGCCAATCAATGGCTTCACCAGCACGGATTGGCACGACGTTAGTATCGCCAAGCGGGTAAGTTGCAGGGACATCCCATGACTTTTTGACCAGCGTAATGGTATCGGTATTACGTGGCAGATGGTAAAAGTCTGGGCCGTTAAAGCTTGCGAACGCTTCGAGTTTATCCAGCGCATTGACCGACTCGAAGGCTTCGGCATACAGCTCTATGGCAGCATGAGCCGTGTAGGAGCCCGCGCAGCCACAGGCCGCTTCTTTCTTATCCTTGGCGTGTGGCGCTGAATCTGTACCGAGGAAAAACTTCTTGCTGCCGCTTGCCGCTGCACCTAACAACGCCTGCTGGTGGGTATTGCGTTTTAAAATCGGCAGGCAGTAAAAATGCGGACGAATACCGCCTGCCAGCATGTGATTGCGGTTATACAGTAAATGGTGGGCTGTGATAGTCGCGGCCACATTGTCTGAGGCTTGAGTGACAAAATCGACGGCATCTTTGGTGGTGATATGCTCAAGCACGATTTTAAGCGCGGGGAAATCGGCGACAATTTTACTGAGGATATTTTCAATAAAGACACGCTCGCGGTCGAAAATATCAATTGCTGAATCTGTAACTTCACCGTGGACTAAAAACAGCATGCCGACTTCTTGCATGGCTTGGAGTACGGGATAGATGTTTTTAACATCTGTCACACCGGAATCTGAGTTAGTCGTCGCGCCCGCTGGGTAGAGTTTAGCGGCGACAATTTTACCCGAGGCTTTGGCCTTGCGGATTTCATCTGGGCTGGTTTTGTCGGTTAAATACAACACCATCAAAGGTTCGAATTGTGAGCCCGCGGGCACTTGCGCTTTAATGCGATCGTAATAGGCCAGTGCGGTTTCGGTATCGATAGCGGGGGGCACTAAGTTTGGCATCACGATGGCGCGGCCCATATAGCGGCTGATGTCGCGCACTGTATCTTTAAGCTGGGCGCCGTCTCTTAAATGAATATGCCAGTCGTCTGGGCGAGTGATTGTTATTGTAGTCATAGGGTTTGGTCTTTTGATCGTTTTTGCTGCGAGGGTGGCGGGATCTTATGTGGCAAGGATTTTACTGTAAAGGGAAACTCGGCTGTTTCGGCCAATAAATCTGTTAGGACATGTAATTGAAGCGCTTAGCCGCATGGCCCGTACTATGTCACTGTTTTTAGCATCGGACACTTTTGATTAATCTGCTGCGGACACTTTTCGATTTAAACTCCAGTGTCCGCGGACACTTTTATCTGCGATTTTTTATTAAAGTTATGAAAGTAAATGATTTTACTTGTTTGGCATAGGCTTTGCTAACTCTAGGGTAGAGATTTCCAATAGTGTCCGTTGATGCGTTCCGGCACTGATGATTACAACAGGGAAGCGAGTAAAGCCATGATTAAAGATACTAGCGGCCAAGATACAGTACTTGTGCCATCGACCTCTAAACGTCTTAAGTTACCGCTGATCATTGGCGGTTGCGCCTTATTAGTCAGCGCCTTAGTGTGGGCAAGTTTAGGCTCTGATAGTGTTAGCAAATCCCTTAGCCGCAGCGACATCACTACCGCAAAACTCTTCGTTGGAACGTTAACCCGCGATGTGGCGACCACAGGTAAAATCGTGGCGGCCAATGCGCCTATTTTGTATAGCACAGAGGAAGGCACAGTGACTCTGCTCAGCAATCCTGGCGATACTGTTAATAAGGGCGATGTGGTCGCCAAACTCGATAGTCCAAGACTCACAAATCAGCTAGAGCAAGCCAAGTCCCTATTAGCGGGCATGGAGAGTGCATTAGAGCGCGCTAAGTTGGATGCAAGACGCGATCAATTACAAGCTTATCAAACCTTAGATATCGCAACGGTCGATCTTGAAGCGGCGGATAGGGAAAGCCGACGCGGAGAGGAGCTGATTCAAAGTCAGCTTATTGGCCAGATTGATTATGAAAAAGGCAAAGATGATCTACACAAAGCCAAGCTGAAGTTTAAGCATGCAGAGCAAGAAGTTGCGTTAACGAAAGATACGTTAACCTTTGAAATTAAAAATAAAGCCCTAGAAGTTGAGCGTCAAACTCTCGCGGTGCGTGAATTAGAACGTCAAGTCGATGCCTTGAATATTGTCGCACCTGTTAACGGTATTATCGGTAACTGGATTACCGAGCAGAAAACCCGTCTTAGCGCTAACCAACCGATTTTAACCGTCGTGGATTTAAGCGCCTATGAGGCTGAGTTAGCCGTGCCTGAGTCCTATGCGGACGATCTGGGTTTAGGCATGGAAGTCGAGTTGAGTTTTGGCAGTATTAAGTTAATGGGCAAGTTATCGTCAATTTCCCCTGAAGTGCGTAACCGTGAAGTGACCGCTAGGGTGCAATTTGACCAAAGCGACAGCCTAACACTGCGCCAGAATCAACGCATCTCGGCCCGAGTGTTATTAGAGCACAGACCCAATGTTCTTATGGTAAAACGCGGCGCCTTTATGACCAGCGGTGGGGGTAATGTGGCTTATCAAATCGAGGGCGATTTAGCCAGTCGTCGTGAGGTTAAGCTCGGCAGTACTAGCCTGAGCCAAGTCGAAGTGCTTGATGGTGGCAAAGCCGGAGATGAGTGGGTCATTTCAAGTGTTGATCCCTTTAATCACGCCGAACAGGTCAGGATTCATTGATGACCGATATTCGTAAATTATTAAACAACCAATCTGATGAATTTAACAGCGCAGTGATCAAGGTGAATGACGAAACCTGCTGCGACATGGATAAGAATAGGAGCCGGATATGCGTGATAAACAATTTGATATCAGCGTGTTGATGTCATCCAAAATGTTTGGAGTACTAGCCTTATTATTACTGGTGGTTGCGGTGGAACTAAGTATCGGTGAGGCCAATAGCTGGTTTTTCCTCGGACTCAATTTGTTGGAATGGAGTAATCCTTTGGATGAGTTTCGCCAAGTGGGTGAGGTTTCGGTCGAAAGTGCCGACCTTATATTGGGCGTTTTTGTGTGGTTTTTAGAGTGTGTCGTTGAGCCATTCTTTGGCTGATAAAGGTGTGCTGATTACGGTCGTACATGAGTCGATGCCTAAGGTGTAGACGCAGAGTCTGGGCGCAAAATAGATTTGATTATTTAAAGGAAATTAACATGTTATCAATGAAGAATGTGAGCAAGGTTTTTAAAACGGATTTAGTAGAAACCCACGCCCTGCGCGATTTTAACCTCGAGGTGAATGAAGGCGAATTTGTCGCGGTCACGGGTCCTTCTGGCTCGGGTAAAACCACCTTTTTAAATATTGCAGGTTTACTCGAAGGTTTTACTCACGGTGACTATTTTCTCGATGGGATTAACGTGTCTAACTTGAGCGATAACAAGAGCGCCACTATCCGAAATGAAAAAATTGGCTTTATTTTCCAAGGTTTTAACTTAATTCCCGATCTTAACTTAGCTGAGAATATCGAAGTGCCGCTGCGCTATCGTGGTTTTAATGCCAAGGAGCGTCAACGTCGTGTACAAGAGGCATTAGAGCAAGTGGGCTTAGCTTCACGGCTTAAACATTTACCTACTCAGTTGTCGGGTGGACAACAACAAAGGGTGGCGATTGCTCGTGCTTTGGCGGGGGAGCCACGCTTCCTACTCGCCGACGAACCTACGGGAAACCTCGACAGCCTAATGGCACGTCAAGTGATGGAATTACTCGAAAATATCAATCAAGCGGGCACGACCATTATCATGGTGACGCACGATCCTGAACTCGCTCGCCGCGCCCAACGCAACATTCAAATTGTCGATGGTCAAGTGTGTGATTTTACTATGTATCATCAAGGTCATCGACATGTCAGTGACATCACTGCTGCGACTGATATCGACAAACTTGTCGCCAACGCCGACCGTTAAGGATATGCATTATGTTCTTTTATTATGTTGATTTAGCTTGGCGCAGCATTAAGAAAACCCCAGTGCTGTCGCTGTTGATGGTGTTGGCGATTTCGATTGGTATTGGTATCACGATTACTACGTTAAACGTGTACAAGATGATGTCATTTAATCCTGCGGGTGAACGCTCTGATGAGTTAAATGCGGTACAGCTTTGGAGCCAAGGCCCTGATTCTTGGGATGAGTTAAACTCGTTAGTGACTTACCAAGACGCGATGAATCTGCGCAACAATACCTTACCTAAACGCCAAGCTGCGATGTTTCGCACTGGGATGGCAGTGCAGACGGAGGATGCCAATTTTGCGCCTATTTTAGAAAGCATTCGGGTGACGGACAGTGACTTTTTTAAGCTGTTTGACGTGCCATTTTTGTACGGTAATGCGTGGGATAAATCCGTCGACACTGAACCTGCTTATCAAGTGGTGATTAACGATAAACTCAATCAAAAGTTGTTTGCGGGTCAAAACAGTGTTGGCAAAGTTATCTATCTTAATCGTAAACCTTATCAAGTGGTTGGGGTGATTGATGCTTGGGATCCTAAGCCTAAATATTATGATCCCACTAACGGCGCCTTTAACGACACGGAACAAATTTTTGTGCCGTTTTCGCTGACGCCTATCGAAGAGTTTGATGTATGGGGTAACACGTCGGGTTGGAAGTTTGAGACGATGAATAGTTACAGCGATCGCCTTAACTCTGAAAAAGTGTGGCTGCTGTATTGGGTTGAGTTACCAAATAAAGACGCAGTAGCCAGTTACCGTTCTTGGCTCAGCAATTATGTGGCGGAGCAAAAAGCCCTAGGCCGTTTTACGGATAATAAATCTGCCGCTGACTCAGTCAAAGTATCCGATGTGGCAACTTGGCTTGAATACAATCATGTGGTGCCCGAAGACAATAAAATCTTGGTTGGCTTGAGTGCGCTGTTTTTAAGTGTTTGTTTAGTCAATATATTAGGTTTAATGCTGACAAAGTTCCTCAAGCGAGCCCCCGAGGTGGGAGTGCGCCGTGCAATCGGCGCTAGCCGTGGCCAAATCTTCGCTCAATACATGGTGGAAGTGGGCATGATTGGCTTATTCGGTGGTTTGCTGGGACTCGCTTGGGCCTACGCTTCGCTTTATGGGTTATCGGCCCAGTTTGAGGTCGCGAAGGGCTTAACCCATTTATCGGCGAGTATGTGGATTATCACCCCAAGTATTGCGGTAGGCACAGCCTTGTTGGCTGGCTTGTATCCCGCATGGGTGGTGTGTCGCACTAAACCTAGCGTTTATCTGAAAAGCCAGTAAGGGACTCATTATGTTGCATATTAAACCTATTCTCAGCAGTTTATTGCGCAGTAAAAGCGGTCCAGTCTTACTGCTTATTCAGATTATCTTGTCTGTGGCGATTGTGGCGAATGCGAGCTTTATTATTCAAGAGCGTTTAGCCCTGATGCAGCGTGATTCGGGGATTAAAGAGTCAGAAGTCTTGACCTTTAGCTTGTTCAACTTCGATCCATTGATTGATAAAACCGCGCAAAACAAAATTGATCAGCAAATTTTGCGGGGGCTGCCCAATGTGATTGATGCGACCTCAACCAATATGTTGCCGTTAAGCGGTGGCGGCTGGTCGAGCACGTTAAATCTGGGCCCCGACCCAGATAGCGCTAAATCGACACCGCAATTTGCCATGTATTTAGGGACAGATCACACCATTGAGACCTTAGGCATTAAGCTGATTGAGGGACGTAACTTTTACCCCCATGAACTTAAGGATAACCTCGATAGCCCTAGCCGATTAGCGATCATCTCCAGTGTGTTAGCCAAAGCCATTTGGCCTGATGAATCCGCACTTGGTAAAGTGTTGTACGAGGGCAAGGATGCGCAGATCACTGTGATTGGCGTAGTCGAAAAACTGCAAGGCGCGTGGATTGACAGTTCTAGCCTTGAAAATAGTGTGATTCAAAATGTGGATTATGGCAGCAGTTCTTACATGGTACGGGCCAAACCTGAGTTTCACGCCGAGCTTAAAGACACGATAAAAAAAGCGCTGCTGGCCGAGAATCCAAACCGAGTACTCGATGGCTTTAAGTCAATCGAGGCCTTAAAAGATAGCTCATATCGCGATCATAAATTGATGATTACTGTGTTAACTATGATGGTGATGTTGTTATTGCTTATCACCTCGCTCGGTTTAACGGGCATGGTGATGTTTAATATCCAGCGCCGCACTAAGCAGATAGGTACCCGCCGTGCATTGGGGGCTAAAAAGCGCGATATTATCAGTTACTTCCTCGTGGAGAACTATTTGATTTGCTTAGCGGGAGGCGTGCTGGGCGGCTTGTTAGCGATACAGTTAGGCCAACAGTTAATGAAAATCTATAGCTTGCCTATGTTGGACTTAAGCTACCCACTAATTACTGTGGCAGGTTTGTTTATTGTCACCACATTAGCGGTTTACTTACCAGCGCGTAAGGCGGCAAATATTTCGCCAGCAACCGCAACTCGCAGCGTATAGCGGAATATTTGATGTCACTCAAGGTACGATAAAAGCTCGACAAAAGTGCGATAACAATAGGATGTTATTGCACTTTTTGTTACTTTACGGTTAACAGTTTTACTTAGGACAACACTCACACTTATGGATACTATCCTTATCGTCGATGACAATCATGCCATCTGCCAAGCCCTAGGTTTGATGCTAGAACTCAATGATTATCGGGTGCTGATTTGCCACAGCCCAGAGGACGCCCTTGGGTTATTGACGACGCAAGATGTGGATTTAGTGATCCAAGATATGAACTTTACCCGAGATACCACCTCGGGTGAGGAAGGTCGGCAGCTGTTTTACGCCCTGCGCGAACGCCAAGGGGATTTGCCGATTATTTTGATGACGGCGTGGACGCAACTCGAAACGGCAGTTGAATTAGTCAAAGCGGGCGCTGCCGATTATATGGGCAAACCTTGGGATGACGCTAAGCTACTCAATAGCATAACTAATCTGATTGCGCTTTATAAACTCTCCCGTGCTAACCACCGCTTGGAGCGGGTGAATCATCAACGCCAAGTGGCGATCGCCGATGCGGATCTCTGCGGTATTGTCTTTGGCAGCGGTGCAATGCAGCGTTGTATTGATTTAGCCTTGCAACTGGCGCGCTCCGATGTGTCGGTCTTGATCACTGGCCCCAATGGCGCGGGTAAAGACAAGCTTGCCGATATTCTCCACGCCAATTCACCCTTAAAAAACAAACCTTTCATCAAGGTTAATGTCGGTGCTTTGCCGATGGATTTATTAGAGGCCGAGCTGTTTGGTGCCGAGGCGGGCGCTTTTACTGGCGCGACTAAAGCGCGTATTGGCCGTTTCGAAGCGGCAGACGGTGGCACGCTGTTTTTAGATGAAATTGGCAATTTACCTTTGTCTGGGCAAGTGAAATTATTGCGGGTGCTACAAACCGGCGAATTTGAACGCTTAGGAAGCCATAAAACCCAGAAAGTAAAAGTGCGGGTGATCAGTGCGACCAATGCGGATCTGGCCCAAGATATCGCTGAAGGGCGATTCCGTGAGGATTTGTTTTACCGCTTAAACGTGATTGAACTGGCATTACCACCGCTCAATCAACGCATCGATGATATTTTACCTTTAGTGCAGCATTTTATCGGCAGCGATTTTAGCTTGAGCAAACCCGCGTTGCAGGCGTTATTACAGCACCGCTGGCCGGGAAATGTGCGCGAGCTTGAAAACGCCTGTAAGCGGGCCGTATTGTTGGCGCAAAGCCATGTGTTGACTGAAGCTGACTTTGGTTTGGCACCTGTTGCGAGTGTCATAAAATCGGCTTCCAGTGTTTCAGCTGTATCTGAGTCGCGGCTATCTGGCTTGAGACACTCTGATCCTCTACCTGTTTATTCGCCCGCTTCCATCCCCGTAAATACCGCGTTTTATCATGAGTCTGTTCGTGCCCAAGTGTCAGATGCCAATGAGGCGATAGACGTGAGCCGAGAA
Source organism: Shewanella sp. SM101 (assembly GCF_025654465.1). NCBI lineage: Bacteria > Pseudomonadati > Pseudomonadota > Gammaproteobacteria > Alteromonadales > Shewanellaceae > Shewanella > Shewanella sp. SM101. The sequence goes on along the minus strand of NZ_JAKKRH010000050.1, from coordinate 20,807 downwards.
GATATCGAAGCGGCGCTAAAACAGCATCATGGCGTAATTGCTCGGGTGGCAAAAGCGCTTGGACTCAGTCGCCAAGCGTTGTATCGGCGGATGGACAAGTTTGGTTTAGATAAGTCATAGGCTAAGTGCAGATGCTAGGTCCCAAGTCCCAGCTTCTAGGCTAGAGAAAGGCTATCGATTAAGGAATCTGAGTGTTAATTCGAACTAAACTTATCATTTTTTCAATGGCTTGCTGCGCCTTTGGCGTCTTGCTGAGTTTTGCTTTGGTGGAGTATATCTCACCCTATGCTTCGTCTGTTGCCACGTCTAACACGATTGAAATCCCTGATGTGAATGTGCAACTGGATTTTGCAGAGCTTGAGAAAACGGTCGCCTCCATCGAACTCGCCCTTAACAATAGTGAGCAATTGCAGGAGGCTGCGGCGATGCAAGCGCACCAGAGGGCCGAGCAGATTAAGGCCGAGCTGCAAAAGCTTGAACAACTTAAACAAGAGCAGTTACAAATAAAACTCTTCAAGTTAGAACAACTTAAAGAAGGGCTGTTTAATTCTATTCCTCATGTGGTTGAGCCTTTACGTGTAGAACCGCTATCCATTTTACCGCCCAAAGCACCTGTATCTCCTGCGATATCCGCTGAGATAGCTAAGGGAGAGCGTGTCTCGAGTTTGACCTTAGGTGAAGGTTTGATCGTGTTGCTTCTCGCTTGTGCTGTCTGTGGTTTAGGTATTGCTTGGTTGACTCGACATCTCGGCCGCAGTTTAGATTCCCTTGAAGTCGGCTTGCTAAATTTTAGTGATAATGACTTTAGTGTGAGTATTCCTGAACATGGCGAAGGTCAGCTCAAAACCTTAGCGCAGTTATTTAACCATAGCGCTGCTAAATTGCGCCAAGAAAGGCAGTACATTTACCAGCGGGAGTTATTACTGGATAAGGTGATTCAAAGTTCTCCCAATGTGATGTTGTTACTGGACGATCATCAGCGGCTCATTTATGCCAATGATGCGGCGCGTCACCTATTCCATAAAAAGGGCAGAATGGAAGGCTTGAGCTTAGATGAATTGCTGGTGGATTTGCCCGAAGTATTGGCCTTAGCGCTTAAACATGAAAAGAACGGACTCTTCGCCATGGGTGAAGATGATGTGGAAACTTGGTATTTAAGTCGCGGCCAATTTTTATTGAATAACCAACAGCATAACTTGATTTTGCTCAAGCAGATGACCCGCGAGCTCAATCGTCAAGAGGTGGCAGTGTGGAAAAAAGTGATCCGCATTATTAGCCATGAACTCAATAACTCAGTCGCGCCCATCGCCTCTATGGTGAACTCCGGCCGACTGCTCACCAAAGATATTGATAATCCGAAGTTAACTTTGATTTTCGATACTATCGAGAATCGCACCAGTCATCTAAGCCAGTTTATCTTCAACTATGCCCGTTTTGCTAAGTTGCCGCTCCCGCAACGGCGTCAGGTGAATTGGGGGCAATTTACTGCCCAGTTAACTCAGCATTATCCCTTTAAACTTACTTATGAGTTACCTGAGGTCGATGGCTATTTCGACCAAGGACAGATGGAGCAAGTGCTCCTCAATTTACTTAAAAACGCCCATGAATCTGGCTCAAACCCCGAGGATGTCACCCTGTCGATTCGGTATCAAACCTTAGTGGATGGTGGAGGTTTTAGTATTGTGATTGAGGATCGCGGCGCAGGTATGTCTGGTGAAGTATTAGAGCAGGCGCTACTGCCGTTTTACTCAACAAAACAATCAGGTACAGGCTTAGGTTTACCTTTATGCCGTGAAATTATCGAAGCCCACGATGGCAGTATTAGCATGCATAATCGCAGTGACGGTGGCCTGTTGGTTCGACTATGGTTGCCACAATAATGCTCGCGTTTTGAATCAACACCGTAATGCGACTCTTAAGTCGCATTTTTATTGCTTATCTTATCCGCTTGTTTAAAGCATAACTCCTATCCTCAACTGCCTCTTGGCGTATTAGCCAAATGGGCTATTTTTGCCTTTTTACCTTAGCTCTTCGGGCTAATTTGCCCCCCAGCGTAATGACGGGAGATCTTTAACCCTGTTAACCTGTTTTATCGAAAATTTGCGTTAAAACTCACCTTGTTCTAACAGAGGTTAGCGCGGTTTTTAAGGTTCGATTAAAAAGGTTAAGGAGGGATAAGTGAAACAGTTAAAACAGCGTCTGCTTACTTACGTTTTATGTCCATTCCTGCTGCTGGCTTCCCCTATCACTATTGCCGATAACGACATTGAAATTAGTGGCTTAGTAATAGATAGAACCTTGACTCGGTTTGGTAAGGACTTTGGCTTTTACTACTCAAGCTATTGGCGCGAACTGCCCTTTACCCAAGGCTTTAACGTCACTCTGTATGAGACAGTGTTTCCACAGGCTGGAACCGTTTTAACCTTAGAGGTAAACGGGACTCGGATTTACACCACCCATTTTGGTCGTCGTGCAAATCCGATTAAAGAGAGCGCAGAGCTGGCGATTTTGCTTACGATTGATTATTTAGCGCAAGTCAGAGCCAATGCAATAACAGGTGATTTTTCAGGAACATCGGACGACTTTTAGGATAATAATAATGACATACAGGACGTTACTTGCTCTTGTCACGCTATGTGTGGCAAGCAGTGGCCAAGCCACTGAATTGATTTATACGCCAGTGAATCCCAGCTTTGGCGGCAATCCACAAAATGGGGCTTTTCTATTAAATAAAGCCCAAGCCCAGAATGACAATAAATCCAACTCGTCCGAGAAGGACTTTATTACTCGCTTTAAAGAATCCCTAGAGCGTAATCTTATCAATTCTATTACCCGAGGGATTGCTGATGGTGAAATCACCGACGGTGACTATAATACTGGCGATTTTCGTATAGAAATTAACTCTATAGGGGATAAAGTTATACTGACTATCACTAATATTGCCACGAATGAAGTGACAATAATTGAAATGTCAGCATTTGGAGGTGGCAACTAATGGCCCGTCTAGTGTTAGTGAGTTTATTACTGTTAAGTGTGTCGGCCTGTAGCCTGATCTCCAAACCCGATTTAAATATCACGGCTGCCGAGGTTAACCCCTTGAGTGAGGTGATGCGTGGGTTGCAAACTCAACCAGGACCTAAGTTTCCTATCCCTGTGGCCGTGTATTCCTTTCGCGATCAAACTGGCCAATATAAGCCGCAGGCTAACGTGAGTTCGTTTTCGACCGCGGTGACTCAGGGTGCAACATCGATGTTGATGCAGACTTTGCTCGACTCTAAATGGTTTACACCCGTTGAGCGTGAAGGGCTACAAAATTTGCTTACCGAGCGTAAGATCAGCAACAAACAGAGCGGTACTAAGGGCGATGAAGTGCCCGTATTATCCACCGCCAGATTGTTACTCGAAGGTGGGGTGATTAGTTATGAGACCAACACTAGCACTGGTGGTAGCGGTGTCGAATACTACGGCATTGGCGCCTCTGAAATGTACCGTGAAGATCTGGTGACCATTTATCTACGCGCCGTGGATGTACACACAGGTAAAGTTATGATGTCGGTCTCAACCAGCAAACGAGTCTTGTCCCAAGAAATGCGTGCGGGCTTGTTCCGTTACACGAGTTTAAATCGACTCGCTGAGGCTGAAGTCGGTTTTACTACCAATGAGCCAGTGCAATTTTGCGTGTTACAAGCCATTGAATTGGCGGTCGCTGAGCTGATTGATAAGGGTATCAAACAAGGTTACTGGAGCCCAACTCAAGTGGCGCAGCCAGCAGAAAAAGCCCAAGAGTTGAGTCAGGGATAGGTGCTTGAAAGTCGGTATTAGATGCTAGAGCAAAGCAGGCTTCTGCTTGAGCACTTAGTCGCGATAGCGTAAAAGAAAACCGAGCCAGTTAAGCTGACTCGGTTTTTTATTGCGGTTATTGCAGCAATCAGTTGATATTTGGCTATTTTAGTCCGCTTGCATGGCCTTCCAAAACAGTTCAAAACTGGCATCGCGGTATGTTCTATCTGTCCCCAAGTGCGGATTATCGATAAAGAAACGCGTTGCTGCTAGATATTGGCCGTGGCAGTTTTCTAGCATCAATTCCACTGGATAATGGGCGATTAGCCCCATCATTTGTCCCTGCTTAATGAGTTCGCTAATAAAGCCTAAGATGCTATTCATCGCTTGATCGCGCACCTTAGCGGCAATCATGGGCGACATTGAATATTGCTGAAAAAACAGTTGCTTGACAGGGTTATCTAGCGACCAATCTATCGCACTTTGCCATAGTTGTAGGGCATTGTGCTTAAGATCGCTGCCCTTATGGGTGTTTAATAGTAAGGCATCGGCAAATTCTTGTTTTATGGTTAGAAACAAAGATTCCATCAAGGCTTCCTTAGAAGGGAAGTGATGGAACAAGGTACCTGTTGCTACACCTGCTTGTTTCGCAATCGAGGCGGTGGACGTGCCATGAAATCCTTGGCTGACAAACAGCGCTAAGGCAGTATCGAGAATAGCTTGGCGTTTATCTGTCATGGTTTTAATGGGTTGTGTTGTTGATGGTTTATTCAAGATTTATCCCCCAATGACTAGCGCAAAAATAGCTTCATTAAGATGCGCTGAATAAAAGTGCCGTAGGGCGGATGAACAAATTTGCCTGTGTTGAATCGGCCACGGCTGAGTACCGTTTTAGCGTGGCTGAAGGTCAAAAAGCCTTCCTTGCCATGGTAATGCCCCATGCCCGACGGGCCTATTCCGCCAAAGGGCGCATCGTCGGCGGCGACATGAAACACAGTTTCATTGATACAAACACCGCCAGAATGGGTCTGCTGGAGGATCTTTTGCTGAGTTGGCTCATCGAAACTCATCACATAAAGCGCTAAGGGTCTGGCTCTGTGGTTGATGTACTGAATCGCTTCATCTAAGGAGTCGTAGCTAATAATCGGTAACAATGGACCAAAGATTTCCTCTTGCATCAATAGCATGTCTTCACTGGTGTGAGTTATCAACTGAGTTGCGAGTTTACGATGTTGGCTATCTATGGCTTCGTCAGTTGCTGAAATAACACGGGCACCTTTTGCTTTGGCGTCTTCGAGCACTGTCATCAAGCGGTCAAACTGACGTGTATTAATGATGCTGCCATAGTCCTTATTGTGGTTAATGGTGCCGTACATGGCCTTAAACTTAGCTTGGTAGGCGGTGATAAAGTCATCCACCTTGGTTTTAGGGCAAAGCACATAATCAGGGGCTACGCAGATTTGTCCGGCATTCAAACACTTACCGTAAATCATTCGTTCTACTGCTATCTCAAGCTGCATATCGGGGGCGATAATCACAGGCGATTTACCACCCAATTCGAGTGTTACTGGGGTGAGATTATTCGCTGCGGCGCGCATCACATGGCGGCCGACTGTGGTCGAGCCTGTAAAGAGTAAATGATCGAAGGGCAGGGCAGAAAATTGGGCAGCAATATCCGCCTCACCTTCAATAACCGCCACGTGGGATTCATCGAAGACTTGTGCCAATAACTGTTTGATCACTTGGTTGGTCGCTGGGGTAAATTCAGACATTTTGAGCATGGCATGATTACCCGCGGCAATGGCAGTCACTAGCGGGCCAATTGACAGCATGACGGGGAAATTCCACGGCACGATAATGCCGATCACCCCCAAAGGTTGATAATGTACTGTGACTTTGGCGGGGGCGAGTAAGATGCCCGCATGGCGAGCGCTGGGCTTGAGCCATTTTTTGAGGTTTTTCAAGCTGTAATTGATGTTGTTGATGACAGGCATAATGTCTGAGATCAGGCTGTCATCAATTGATCTATGGCCGTAGTCTTGGCTTAGGGCTTCGACTAAGGGTGTTTGAAATTGCAGTATGGCCGCCTTAAGTCGAGTTAATTGCTCCACTCGCGTAGCGTAATTAGGATTCGGCGCCGCTAAATAACTGCTGCGTTGGCGTTGGAGCAACTGAGTCAGTGGCGAAGTATTAAGGTGTTCGGTGGCCATATTCATAGTGGTTGCTCCAAGGGAAATGGTAGGCTGAGTCTTATTCGGTACTTTATTTAAGTAATCGTCTCGATTGAGTCTTTTATTAAATCACTACCGACTGATTAGTCGGTTTATCCTAGCTTGCTTAGTGAGATGGTGCAAGGTATCTGGTGTATTTTTGAGCAAGATCACGGCTTGTTGTGGCGTTAGCTTTTACACTAAATCAAGGGTTGTTACATAAGGAGTATGTATGGCATTGTTAAAGCACGGAATTTCGATTGGTATTGAGCGTTATGGTGATGATGATTTTTTCGTTACCTTTAAAGCTATCGGTACCTTAACTCATCAAGACTACGAAATGATGGTGCCTGTGTTGGAGTCTGCATTAGCTGGGGTGAAAGATCCTGATATCTTTGCCTTGGTAGATGTCACCGAGTTGGAAGGCTTGGAACTACAGGCCGCTTGGGACGATCTCAAACTTGGGGTGAAGCATATTCGTCATTTCGAGAAAATAGCTATCGTCGGTAAGACGACTTTGCAGGAAGTGTTGGCTAAATTGGCAAACTGGTTTACGCCTGCTGAGGTAAGGTTTTTTGTTGATAATGGCGATGCTGTTGCTTGGCTAAGAGACTAAGGTTGTGAGATGAAGTTTGTGGTCTGCCAATGCGCTAAATCGGGCGTTATAGCAGCACCGTAAAGATTCACCCAACAATCCATTCGCGCCATAGAAGGAGTACAAATTATGCGTACAGGTCAAATACTCTGGCCCACAGATTTTTCGGAAACTGCGGCCCATGCACTGAGTTATGCCATTGAAATGGCTAATCTATACCATGTAGGGCTAAAAATCTTACATGTGGTTGAACAGCCGATCGGTGATGAAAACTTTATGATTCTATCTATTACCCCTGAAGAGCTTGCTAAAAGCATGGAGGAAGCGGCGGCAACTAAAATGCGAGCACTATTGGATGGATTGAATACTGAGCTTCCTATCACTACCTTGATCCGCCGTGGCGATCCTGTCTATCAAATTTTAGAAGAGGCCAACAGTAAAGACATTGGCATGGTAGTAATTGCTAGCCATGGCCGAACTGGGATTTCGCATTTTTTACACACCAATGTCTCAGAAGCGGTGGCGAATGGTGCAGCTTGTCCTGTGCTTGTGGTTAAGTAACTGGCTTTGACTCTATAAATCCAAAGGGCGCTTATAGCGTCCTTTCTTTTTGATTGATAAAGAATAATTAATTGAAATGGGTACGCAAGAAGCATAGCAAACTGCTATAAAATAGTGGTATTTTGGCCTTAATAATTAGCTTAATTAAAAACTCAAATGATGGATAAGCTTATGCGTACTCAAGAAGTGTTATGCCCTACGGATTTTTCATCCACTGCGGCCCATGCGTTAAAATATGCGGTTGAAATGGCAAATGTTTATCAAGTCGATATTCGGTTGTTGCATGTGACTAGCCCTGCCCGTGGCGCCCATTGTTATGGTATTGCGGTCGATATTCCCGCGACATTGGAAAATGAACTTAAAGCTTTCGTTGATGCAAAAATGCACAGTTTGCAGCAGGAAATGCAGCAGAACCTTACCGAAGGGCTCAATATTAAGTTAGTCGTGCGCCATGGTGATGCTATTGATGAGATTTTAGCGGAAGCCGTTGATGTGGGCATGGTGGTTATCTCTAGTCATGGTAGCAGCGGTTTAGCTGACTTTTTAAAACCCCACGTTACACAGGATATTGTTAAGTACGCTAAGTGCCCTGTGTTGGTGGTGAAATAACACTATGGGATAAGTTTAGTAGGAATCATTTTTGATCATTTTAGGTTCTGTTAACTTAGTCGACGCCTCGGCTTCATTGTCAAATGACATCAGGCGTCGATACTTTTCCTGCAGAGCCACTAAGCTACCATCTTGGGTAATTTGTTTGAGTCCCGCATTAAAATCATCCCGAATTTGTTCACTGAGAAACGCGAACTTGTATTCTGTAGGTGGGAATATTTGGTGGCAAATCGCCTGTTGTTTTAAGTCTTTCTCAGTGAGTTTGCCCTCAAGATAGGCCTGCTTTAAGTAGTATTTGAAAATATTTTTATCCATCACAACGACATCGGCTCTGCGCTTCATCAGCATATAAACCTGCTGCACTTGCCTCGCTTGTTCTTGGTAGCCACTATTGGTCTTAACCATATTGGCAAACTCTTCCCCCAGTAACGATGATGCACGTTGAAAGGCGACGACTTGTTTGTTGTTTAAATCGTTTATGTTATTGATATTAAATTGATTACTCTCGAGACTGATGGCGCAGTTTTGGTAGGTTATCGCAACGTTGGAATAAAAAACGTTGTTAATCATTCCTTCTTTGATGTTGATGATGCCATCGAGTTTACCTTCCCTGAGTTCATGGAAAGTGCGCGCCAGTGGTAAGTAGTGGATAGAAGCTGTATGGCCTTTAACGGCGAGGGCTTGGTTAAGTAATTCGAGTTCGATCCCGCTATTGGTTGCTTGGATGACATAGGGTGGGATAGACAGGCTGACGCCTATCTTAATTTCAGCCGCTTGGCCGAGCTGAGCGCCGCATAGGATGAGTAACCCCATCAATTTATAGCGGTTACGACGAGCCACTGAGCTATTTGGCTTATTTAGTTTATGCGCCATAAGTTACCAACACCTCCGCGGTATACACTTGTAACTGTGTTTGATACTCGCCAAGTCATTCCATGACTTTCTTGAGTAAGTGTAGTGTGTCTGTGAACTCAGCACGGCTTTATTTATCAAATACACATTAACGTTTTAACCTATGACAGGCTCAAAAGGATGAGCCCGGCTCAGTTAGAAAAGCAATTTCCTCCGCCGTAGACTCCCTGCCTAAGATAATATTTCTATGTGGATAGCGGCCAAACCTGTCGATAATCGCTTTATGGCGCAGTTCAAACGTTAGGTTTGTTATCGCAGCTTCGCGATTAAACAGTTTTACTGCTACTTGGTGAATGGCTGCCGATTCGCTGTGCATATAGGGCATAAATAGAAAAGGGACTTGTTTGGATTTTAGTGCGGTATCGACCCGTTGGGCAACGGCCTCTTGGGCGAGCACTAAGGCTATCGCATCGGCTTCGAATGCGGTAGGCGTATCGCGGTAAATATTACGGGAGAATTGATCGAGCACTATGATCTCAGCTAATCGACCTTGAGGCGTGATTCGCCAATGTGAAAGCTCTCCCCGTTTAGCTTGAAGTAGTACACCTTCGAAGCGCTGTTTGATCTGGGTATCAAATTCAACATCTTTAATCCACCAGAGCTTTGGGTCAATGTCTTCAAACCAAAATGTCAGTATTTGGTCTGCTGTGATTGTCTGGCTCATTTTAGCCTTTCTTCATAGGTGTTGAGTGATATTAGAAATAACAGTTGTTGGGGGAGGATGACAAGTCGTTTCGTTTGATTTAAGTGCAGATTTGTTATCTGATGATCTTGTCGCGAACCGTAAGTATTTAGCATTGGCTATTGCCTTATTGACTGAATATAAAGTAGTTTTGATGATAATTACTTTTGTTTCCAGACAGGTCATCCTATGTCACTTTCAATGCCAGCATCCCAACAGGTTTCAAAGCAAAATAAGGCGTTTCTGCGTAAGTTATATTTGGCGCATTTAATGGATGATGACCGCCATAATCTATTATCACTCAATAAGTTAACCGGAATGCCTCGCCGAACTTTACAGGACGCTATCGCAGCTTTTGAGGATATAGGTATTCGAGTCGAGTTTGTGCAGGAAGGCAGCCGTAACAATTCAGGTTATTACCGCATAGTCACCTGGGGGCCGATTAGCAGCGCTTGGGTCGATACCCATCTAAGCGAAATCGCTGAGCTGATAGGATTTTACGATAAGTCAATTTAAACGCTGTTTGTTACCAAGGACGAATTTGAGAACTCTTCAACTGTTAGGTTTTATTCTTGCCATCGCAGGCGTCATTTTAGGATATATAACGCTAGCATCTATTGACGGTCAAACATCTGAAGCTTCTGCTGGGGCTGCGGGTTTAGGCATGATTTTTATGGTATTACCAGCCTTTGGCTGTTCTGCGTTAATGTTGGTACCTTCTTCTTTAACATTATGCAAATCAGCAGTAAGGCTACGTACATATTTTAAAGGGAGTTTTTGGTTGAGTCTGTGGAAATTGAATTTAGTTATTTCTGCTGTATATATCCTTGTTACTCTTTATGTGGGCTGTTTATGGCTACAAATCAGCATTGGTCGCTAACGAGTGAATCATCTTGTTCATAATATGTTCATTTTTTATGCTTAACCTTCAACGCGAGTCTCACCCGAGGATATTGCATTCGTTTGCAAAGATATTTGAGCATTTTCTCTTCGTTACTCCGTTGCCAATTTTCTGGCCTGACCAGCCTAAACTCCCTATAATCGGCTGCAAATGTCATCACGTTACATAGTGTTCACATCTAAATACCCTACATACTTAAAATAAAAAGGAACCTTGTTCCATGTTAGAAAAACTGTTCAAACTGAAACAAAATCAAACGAGCCTCAAGCAGGAAGCGGTCGCAGGTTTGACAACATTTATGACGATGGCCTACATCATTTTTGTGAACCCAATGATGTTAGCCGATGCGGGCATGGACCATGGTGCTGTATTTGTGGCGACCTGTTTGGCGGCGGCTGTCGGCTGTTTGGTTATGGGGTTGATGGCGAATTATCCCATTGCGCTTGCTCCAGGTATGGGACTTAATGCCTTTTTTACCTACACAGTCGTGGGTGAAATGGGTTACAGCTGGGAGACTGCGTTAGGCGCAGTGTTCCTGTCCGGAATTTGCTTTTTAATCTTATCGTTAGTGCGTATTCGAGAATGGATTGTAAATAGTATTCCCATGTCGTTACGTATCGGTATTGCTGCAGGTATTGGTTTGTTCCTTGCACTGATTGGCCTTAAGAGCGCCGGTATTGTGGTGGCAAGTCCTGCTACGCTAGTGACGCTGGGCGATATCACGGCATTTCCGGCGGTTATGGCTGTGCTGGGCTTTTTCCTCATTATTGCTATGGTGCAGCGGGGAATGAAGTCGGCGGTGATTGCCAGCATTCTGATTATCACTGGTCTAGGATTAGTGTTTGGTGATGTGCAGTATCAGGGCATTGTATCAATGCCACCTTCAATCGCACCTACATTTATGAAGATGGATTTATCCCAAGTATTTGAAGTAACTATGCTATCAGTCGTTTTTGCCTTCTTATTTGTGGATCTCTTCGATACCTCTGGCACCTTAGTGGCGGTTGCACAGCGCGGTGGTTTTCTCGATGATAAAGGCCGTTTACCACGTCTGAATCGTGCCTTGACCGCTGACAGTTTAGCAACCATTGCGGGGGCGGCTTTTGGCACTTCCACCACGACAAGTTATATCGAAAGCACTGCGGGTGTGAGCGCAGGTGGTCGTACTGGTTTAACGGCCGTTGTGGTGGGATTACTCTTCATTGCTGCGTTATTTTTATCGCCATTGGCGGGGATGATCCCGGCTTATGCGACTGCGGGCACACTGTTTTATGTAGCGATTTTGATGATGTCGGGACTGGTGCATGTCGAATGGGAAGATTTGACTGAAGCCGCGCCTGTGGTGGTGGTGTGTATATTAATGCCGCTAACGTTTTCTATCGCGACGGGCATTGCCTTTGGGATCATCTCATATGCAGCAATCAAATTACTCACAGGTCGCTTTAGCGATCTTAATGTGGGCATTTTAGTATTAGCCGCATTGTTTGTAGCTAAGTTTGTCTATGGTTGATGCTGTCGATTAATTCACCTGCACAGTAAAAACTCGCAACGTAGATTGTTTACATTTTTGAGGGCCATCTAATCGATGGCCCTTTTTAATGCGCGATTCTAAGCAAAAACGAAAATTTATCTCGAGTTAATAACTCCTTGCTACCAATTACTCAGCGGATTAGGTATAAGGATTGTTCGGTTATTTTGTTACAAATGAATAATGAACTTAAGTGAGATTGCGTATCGCCGCGTGGTAGTGAAGTTAGGGACGAGTGTGCTTACCTCTGGCAGTAAACAGCTAGATAAAGCCCACATGGTTGAGCTTGCTCGTCAAATGGCCGCACTGATGAAGTCAGGGGTCGAAGTCGTATTATGCACCTCAGGGGCAATTGCCGCTGGGCGTGAACATCTCCAATACCCGACGCTGCCCGACACTATGGCCAATAAGCAATTGTTAGCCGCTGTCGGGCAAAGTCAGTTGATCCTCGCTTGGGCACAACTCTTTAGTATTTATGGGCTGCATGTGGGCCAATTGCTGCTGACCCGTGCCGACTTGCAGGATAGGGAGCGTTACCTTAACGCCCGCGACACGCTCAATGCCTTGTTGGCCAATAATATTGTGCCGATCATCAATGAAAACGATGCCGTTGCTACCAATGAGATTAAAGTGGGCGATAACGACAATTTATCGGCGCGCGCAGCACTCTTATGCGATGCTGACTTATTGATTTTATTGACGGATCAAAAGGGCTTATTCGATGCGGATCCACGTACTAACCCGAACGCTAAGTTAATTTCACAGGTGGTGAAGATTGACGATAGTCTGCGTATGCTGGCGGGCGGTTCTGTATCGGGTTTAGGCACGGGTGGTATGTCGACTAAATTGGAAGCGGCGGATATTGCTCGCCGTGCTGGCATCGAAGTGGTTATCGCCTCTGGCCATCACCCAGATGTGATCAAAAAAGTGGTCGCCAAAGAGTCCGTCGGTACTCACTTTAGTGCCATCGAAAACCCGCTCGAAAGCCGCAAACAGTGGATTCTAGCGGGACCTGCAACTCAAGGTTCTTTAGTGCTTGATGCGGGCGCGGTCAAAGCCGTGACTGACAAGGGCCGCAGTCTATTGTCTAAAGGTATCGTAGGCGTTAAAGGTCAGTTTGAACGTGGTGCGACGCTACAATTAGTTGATCAACAAGGTAAAGTGATTGCTAAAGGGATGACACGATACTGTGGCCAAGCCCTGAGTTTGATTGCGGGCAAGCATTCCGACGAGATCGAGTCTGTACTTGGTTACGATTATGGTGACGCAATAGTGCACCGCAACGACATGGTTGTCTTATAAGCGAGGTCTATTTTGAGTCAAATGAATCAAGATCAGTATTTACAGCAACTTGGCCAAAATGCCAAACAGGCCAGTTATGCTTTAGCCAACTTAACGGCGAGCCAAAAGGCTGACTTACTCGAAGCTATTGCCGATGCGCTAACGGCAAACTCCGCCGCCATTTTAGCGGCTAATGCTAAAGATGTTGCCGCCGCTAAGAACGATGGATTAACTGAGGCGATGATCGACAGATTGTTGCTCGATGATGCACGTTTAGCGGGCATTATAGGTGATATCAGTGATGTGATCCGCCTTGCTGATCCCGTGGGCGAAGAGTTTGGCAGCAAGTTATTAGATAACGGTTTAAGGTTGACTCGTCGCCGCGTACCGCTGGGCGTGATTGGGGTTATCTACGAGGCGCGCCCGAATGTGACTGTCGATATCGCGGTACTTGCCCTTAAAACGGGTAATGCGGTGATCCTTCGTGGCGGTAAAGAAACCCTTGAATCGAATAAGCTTATCAGCGAAGTGATCCGCGGCGCGATTGTCGCCCAAGGTTTACCCATAGATGCGGTGCAATTTATTGATTCTTCAGACAGAGCCCTAGTGACAGGTTTACTAAAGCTCGATCAATATGTCGACATGATAGTGCCGCGCGGCGGTCAAGCATTGCAGCGCCTATGTGCCGAGCAAGCGACCATTCCGGTGATCTTAGGTGGCATAGGTATTTGCCATTTATATGTCGATAAAAATGCCGACCTTGAGCGTGCCTTAGGCGTAATCGCTAATGCCAAAGTGCAGCGTCCAACTGTGTGCAATGCTCTTGATACCTTGCTGGTGGATGAGCGCGTAGCCAGCAGCTTTGTACCGCAAATTGCCGAATATCTGCATCGTCTAGGCGTGCGTTTTTCAGTTTGTGATACAAGTCTTAGTCTACTGCATGGTTTAGGGTTTGATGTGACGCTTGCTAAGTCTGAGGATTTTGGTATTGAATGGCTGTCATTAACCTTAGGTATTAAAGTCGTGAGCGATATCGATGCCGCCGTTAGCCATATTCGCCAGTATTCTAGCGGCCATTCGGAAGCCATTTTGACCGATGATATTCATGCAGCGGCACACTTTATGAATGAAGTGAACTCAGCCGCCGTGTATGTGAATGCCAGTACTCGTTTTACCGATGGCGGTCAGTTTGGTCTTGGCGCTGAAGTGGCTGTGAGCACGCAAAAACTGCACGCTCGCGGTCCAATGGGGCTTGAGGCATTAACCACATATAAGTGGTTAGCTTGGGGTGATTACACCAGTCGTGTTTAGCGGTAAATACCGATAAACCCAAAGCCGTTAACTTACTACGTTGACGGCTTTTTTGTTTGCGGTATCCAACTGAATAGCGACATCAATGTGTTTGGCTAACGAGTTTAGCTGCTTATGGTGAGCGGGGTATAAGTAGCAAGTAACCAGATACAGAAAAATATCGTTGACATAACGACAGTGAATTTACGAAAGGCCTTGATGTATTCCAAGGTATAAATAAAGTACTTTTCTTGTACTCTGCGAGTGAGTAAAACCGAAGGCAGCATAAAACTGCAATAGAGCATGACTACCATAGTGGTAAAACTGTTTCCCCAGAAATGCTCATAAATAAATAAGGCGATGCAGAGTAGCATGGCGCACCAACTGATAGGGCTGATGCTATTTTTGGATTCCATTGGGTTGATTTTTCCATCTGACTATCCTTAGTCGATTTGTACCTCAGTACAATTTATAGACGGATATCTCGGCTTTATCAAACGCTTTCCATTGTTAGACTCAGTACGCTGGCCAGTTTGTTGCCGTTTGAGCCTTGTTCATCATTTATCTAATATGAGCGCGTACAACTTAAAGTGAATTGCTTACTTAACGCCGAATGACTTGTGCTTAAATGTGGCCTGGATAGCTTAAAGCGTCTTGATATCGGCAAATTCGCCTTTGCAAAGCAGGGCTAAGTCTGTTGCCGCTAAGCTTATTTCTAAACCGCGTCTGCCGGCGCTCACATAGATTCTATCGAAGCCTTGAGCGCTGGCATCAATCAAGGTTGGCAATTGTTTCTTTTGCGCTAAGGGACTAATACCGCCAACCAGATAGCCTGAGGATTTTTGTGCTAGGTCGGCATCGGCCATTTGTAGTTTCTTTTGTCTTAAGCATTTAGCTACGGCTTTTAGATTAAGCTGATGATCGACGGGCACGAGCGCGACGGCAATCGGCGCATGAGCTTTGTCGATGGCAACTAAAAGGGTTTTAAATACTTGCGCGGGTTCGAGCCCTAAGGTGTTAGCGGCTTCTTCGCCGTAGGCGGCGCAGTGTGGATCGTGGCTGTACTCTAAGATATCAAACGCGATCTTGGCTTTTTTCGCCAATCGGACGGCCGGGGTCATTTTATACTCCTTCACAAAATGGGAGATATTAGCGCTTAATCTTGGCTTAAAATGTTAGCCAGCTCTTTTAATTGGCTCATTGCCGTGAGCTAACATTATTTAAGGCTGCTACTCAACGATTATTCCGCTAGCTTTGTGCTTATCTTGTTTTTACGCTCAATATAACGGGGCAGAAGTTGCTGCAACATCATCCCCGATAAAATAAAGGCTAGGCCGAGATAGGTTGCCATCGCAATCGTTTCTTGCAAAATCCACGCGATAAAACCAATCGACATCACAGGAGATAAAAACACCATAGTGCTGATGTTCGCAGTGCGAGTGGCGGTTTTCAGCGCCATTAACCAGAGCACAAAGGTAATGCCCATTTCAAACAAGCCCACATACATACCTGCAAATATCGCCTTAAGACTAAAACTGGGTAGGGTATCTGTCAGCACTAAGGTGACGGCAATAAAAGGTAAGCCGATAAGAAAACTCAATAATAAACTCACCACGGGATCGCCTTGATCTTTGGTGTTGACGATCCAATATAGGCACCAGAGTAAGGTGCTGGTCAGCGCCAATCCGATACCGAGCGGGCTATCAAAACTAAAGCCGCTGATATCGCCGCCGGTAGCAATGATAAACACGCCTGTATAGGCAATCAGCGCGGCAGCAATGTCGCTCTTACGCAAATGTTGCTTTAACAAAGGCGCGGCCAGTAACGGTAGTAATACCGCCCAAGTGTAATTAAGTGACAACGCTTGCTGCGCTGGCAGTAAGGAATACGCTTTAAATAGCACGACATAGTAAAGGAAGGGATTGATGAGTCCAGTCACCAGATAAAACATGGGGCGGTGTAAAAACTGTTGCTTGAGTAAGGAAAGCTTTTTTTGCCAAGCAAGGATTCCGGCAAGGGCAATAATCGAAGTGAGTACGGCAACAAACACCAGTTGCAGCGGTGTGTAGTAACTCAAGGCAATCTTAAAGGCAGTGGCCACTGTAGACCAGAGAAAGACCGCCGCCATGCCATACACGTACGCTAAATTCGAAGACTTCACTCTGCTACCTTACTAGGATAAACATCCGCCAAATGTGGGCAGATTGAATAACAGCTTTGGTTGATAAGCAAGACTATTTTATGTGATTGGATATTTTATCCTGCTGTAGATGCGAGAAAGATAAATCAGAAAATTTTTTTGTTCGCCCTTGTAATTAAATTCCCTGTCCCAATATAGGTATCAAGGCAGAGAAGGTGGCCAACGATGGACTTGATATTTAAACCGTCTAGCCCCATATCAAAACCAACTAAACAAATTTAGATTGAATGAAATTTTTCGGAGGACCTCATGGGTAAAATTATTGGTATCGACTTAGGCACAACAAACTCTTGTGTAGCTGTCCTCGATGGTGGCAAAGCACGTGTGTTAGAAAACGCTGAAGGCGATCGCACAACCCCGTCAATCATCGCTTATACAGATGATGAAACCATTGTCGGTTCGCCAGCAAAACGTCAAGCTGTGACTAACCCGACTAACACATTCTTCGCGATTAAGCGTTTGATTGGTCGTCGCTTTAAAGATGACGAAGTCCAACGTGACGTGAACATCATGCCATTCAAAATCATTGCAGCCGACAACGGTGATGCATGGGTTGAATCGCGTGGCAACAAGATGGCTCCACCACAAGTTTCTGCAGAAATCTTGAAAAAGATGAAGAAAACCGCAGAAGACTTTTTAGGTGAAGAAGTAACAGAAGCGGTTATTACTGTTCCTGCTTACTTTAACGATTCACAACGTCAAGCGACTAAAGATGCGGGTCGTATCGCAGGTCTTGATGTTAAACGTATTATCAACGAACCAACGGCTGCAGCATTAGCCTACGGTATCGATAAGAAACAAGGCGACAACATTGTTGCAGTATACGATTTAGGTGGTGGTACATTCGATATCTCTATCATCGAAATCGACAGCAACGATGGCGACCAAACATTTGAAGTGTTGGCAACCAACGGTGACACCCACTTAGGTGGTGAAGACTTTGACAACCGTTTGATCAACTACTTAGCTGACGAATTCAAGAAAGAGCAAGGCTTAGATCTGCGTAAAGATCCATTAGCAATGCAACGTCTGAAAGAAGCAGCAGAAAAAGCGAAAATTGAACTTTCAAGCACCAACCACACTGAAGTGAACCTGCCATACATCACGGCAGACGCAACAGGTCCTAAGCATTTAGTGATTAAAATCACTCGTGCAAAATTGGAATCACTGGTTGAAGACTTGATTATCCGTACATTAGAGCCACTAAAAGTTGCCTTGGCTGATGCAGATTTATCTGTAACAGACATCAACGAAGTGATTCTAGTGGGTGGTCAAACACGTATGCCTAAGGTTCAAGAAGCAGTGACAAACTTCTTCGGCAAAGAACCTCGTAAAGACGTGAACCCAGACGAAGCGGTAGCCGTAGGTGCTGCAATTCAAGCGGGCGTTCTGTCAGGCGACGTGAAAGACGTATTACTGTTAGACGTAACACCACTGTCTCTGGGTATCGAAACCATGGGCAGCGTGATGACTAAGTTGATTGAAAAGAACACCACTATTCCTACTAAGGCGCAGCAAGTGTTCTCAACAGCCGATGACAACCAAAACGCAGTGACAATTCACGTACTGCAAGGTGAGCGTAAGCAAGCGAGCGCGAACAAGTCATTAGGCCAGTTCAACTTAGACGGTATTGAGCCTGCTCCACGTGGCCAGCCACAAATTGAAGTGATGTTCGACATCGATGCTGACGGTATTCTGCATGTGTCTGCGACAGACAAGAAAACCGGCAAGAAACAAAACATCACCATCAAAGCTTCTTCTGGCTTAAGCGAAGAAGAAGTGGCGCAAATGGTACGTGATGCCGAAGCTCACGCAGATGAAGACAAGAAGTTTGAAGAGTTAGTGCAAGCACGCAACCAAGCTGACGGCTTAGTCCACGCGACTAAGAAACAAGTGGAAGAAGCGGGTGATGCATTGCCAAGCGAAGACAAAGAGAAAATCCAAGCTGCTATGGCCGCTGTTGACACTGCCAGCAAAGGCAATGACAAAGAAGCCATTGAAAAGGCAACTCAAAACTTGATCGAAGCATCTGCTAAGCTGATGGAAATCGCTCAAGCTAAGTCTCAAGCTCAAGGCGGCGACAATGCCGACGCGGGCAAACAGGCTAACGCTGCTGCCGATGACGTTGTCGATGCTGAATTCGAAGAAGTGAAAGACGACAAGAAATAATGACTTGTTTTCAATCAAATAGATTGATTTCAAAGCGTTAATTTCTAGGCGGGCGTTACGGGGCAACCCTAACGCCCGTTTGTTCAACACCAGCTGAGAAGCATGAGATTATGTCAAAGCGAGATTATTACGAAGTATTAGGTGTCAGTCGTGACACTAGCGAACGTGAAATTAAAAAGGCCTACAAACGTCTGGCCATGAAATTTCACCCAGATCGCAACCCAGGCGACAAAACCGCAGAAGCTAACTTTAAAGAAATTAAAGAAGCCTACGAGATCCTAACCGACGCCGACAAAAAAGCGGCCTACGACCAATTTGGTCATGCGGGTGTGGATCCTAATCGCGGTGGCGGTGGTTACGGTGGTGGTCAAGGCGATTTCGGTGATATTTTCGGTGATGTCTTTGGCGATATTTTCGGCGGTGGACGTCGTGGTGGCGGTCAACGCCAAGCGGCCCGCGGCTCAGATTTACGTTACAATCTAGAGTTATCACTGGAAGAAGCCGTTAAAGGCTTAACCAAAGAACTGCGTATCCCAACACTGGCGACTTGCGATCTATGTGAAGGCAGCGGCGCTAAAAAAGGCACCTCTGCAACCACCTGTGGCACCTGTCATGGTCAAGGCCAAGTCCAAATGCGCCAAGGTTTCTTTGCGGTGCAGCAGCCTTGTCCAACCTGTCATGGCCGCGGCAAGATCATCAAAGATCCTTGCACTAAGTGTCATGGCGATGGCCGTGTTGAAAAGAGCAAAACCTTATCAGTTAAAATCCCAGCTGGCGTCGATACGGGCGACCGTATTCGTTTAGCGGGTGAAGGTGAAGCGGGTGAGTTTGGCGCGCCTCCAGGGGATTTATACGTTCAGGTCAGCGTGCGTGAGCATGCGATTTTCGTCCGTGATGGCAATAACCTTTACTGCGAAGTGCCGATATCCTTCAGTAAAGCGGCCCTAGGCGGTGAGATTGAAGTGCCAACACTGGATGGTAAAGTCAGCCTGAAGATCCCAGCCGAAACGCAAACGGGCCGTATGTTCCGTTTACGTGGCAAAGGCGTCAAGTCGGTTCGCAGCCATGCGGTAGGCGACTTGCTCTGCAAAGTGGTTATGGAAACCCCTGTTAACTTAAACGATCGTCAAAAAGAACTGTTACGCGAATTTGAAGCCACCTTAACTGGTGAGTCGAAAAAACACAGCCCAAAGGCTGAGGGCTTTTTCGATGGCGTGAAAAAGTTCTTTCAAGATCTGAATAGCTAACTTGGTCTAGTGGCGCAGAGGTTAGCTGCGCACTAGAAGAAAAAAGCCCTGCAATGGTTAACCTTGCAGGGCTTTTTTATGTCACAAATCTAGTTTGAGATTTCGATTCTTTTTAAAAGAAAAGTCAAAGTCGTGGGGCTTCACCCCACACCCGACCAAGGAGGACTGCTCGTCCTATCCTCCTTGGATGCTCCAAGACGCCCCTAACGGAGTTGAAAGCCCCTTGTGCTCATAGCCAAATTTGCTATCGCTTCCGAAGGATGCGTCCCTGCACCTGCGAAAGCTAGCTCGCCATCCATGGCGAGACTCACGCAATTTGTCTATTCGCCCTGCGGCAACTCCGAGGGGATGGTGTATCCTTTTGCCGTTAAAGTGAGTTTCAGCTGTAGTTTCATAGAAATTTGTAGTTGCCATTTAAGATTTTAGGTGAGCCGAATATTTCTATGAACCATTTTTTGTAGATATTACTTTAATAGAGTAGGTCTGTCGTTAAAATCGTTAGCAGAGGTCAAAATGGATTGCATATTTAAAGCTCGTGAGCATGTGGATAATGCTTGGCTTATAGCAGAAAAATTAGGAGTACTAGGGTCTGTTGATCTTTGCTGTACAAATGTTGTTCAGCAATACATCGGCAGCCACATTAACATAAACGCCAGTGACACCATACTGGCGTAATTTCTTGCTAGCTTGTCATATCTTGTTGATATTGCTCGATAGTGCTTAATTCTTCCAAAAGCATTCTCCACTAAATGTCGATACCGATATAAGCACCAATCGACTCTTTCTTGAGGTGTATTCTTATAGCGGCGCCTTGGAATAACAGATTTCCCAACAGATTTCCC
>NZ_JAKKRH010000049.1:0-30455 GCF_025654465.1 Shewanella sp. SM101 | reverse complement strand
CGTTAATAATTAACCAACCAGCAAGTTGCTAAGACACTTGATTTGATGATGAGACAGTCAGACTGATCTACTGAAAACCTTAGCTCGGTATAGGCTCATAATGAAGCCGCAAGGATGATAAGGACAGTAGAAGCAGATATCCATCAGGGCCAGAGGCATACCTCAATAACAGGCCGAATATATGGGTGCAATGAACTCTTCTCAAAATCGCTATCGAATGTCTTGCAAACCGGATGGGTCCATATATGACCGACTAGCTTTCGCAGGTGCAGGGACGCATTCTTCGGAAGCGATAGCAAATTTGGCAATGAGCACAAGGGGCTTTCAACTCCGTTGGGGGCGTCTTGGAGCATCCAAGGAGGATAGGACGAGCAGTCCTCCTTGGTCGGGTGTGGGGTGAAGCCCCACGACTTTGATTTTGATTAAAGCATTCAAAATACGAAACACACTTTGGGGCAATAGCTTTTTAGCGAAACAAACAGCGAAAGGGTCAGTGAGGATTGGCATTGTTGTAACAGTGACCGTTAGCGACATGGCCGCTTTTTCATATCCCTGTGAACGCGGCATATACACTTCCGTATACTGTAGATGCCGCCATCGAGCCTATAGGGATTCTTCTTTTTAAATCTAAAGACGGCGAGTCACTGGGGAAATAATGACAATAAATGCAGCACAACTGACGATACAATTGTCTTGCTTTGGGCAAAACCGCCCTAAAAATAAAAACCTCTTTCCATGTAATATGAAAAGAGGTTTTAGGATTGAGCGAAAGTGGCTCCTTCTCTTATATAGATAAAAAAGAGCGGTTATAAAAACAGTTCGCTTATAGCACGATCCAAGTCGCTTTCAGTTCTGTGTATTTGTCGAAGGAGTGCAGAGATTTATCTCGGCCATTACCTGACTGTTTATAGCCACCGAATGGTGCAGTCATGTCACCGCCATCGTAATGGTTGATCCACACCATGCCAGAGCGAAGGGCTTTAGCGGTTTTATGGGCCTTGCTAATATCCGACGTCCACACGCCAGCGGCTAAACCGTAGATGGTATCGTTGGCTATTGATATCGCTTCTTCCATGCCATTAAATTCAATAACAGATAACACAGGGCCAAAGATTTCTTCGCTGGCAATTTTCATCTGATTGTTTACGTTAGAAAATACCGTTGGCTGCACATATACACCGCCCGTGTCGGCCATAACTTGGCAGCCACCGTGGACTAAGGTTGCACCTTCGTCTTTACCCGCTTTGATGTAACTGAGTACTGTATCTAACTGTTGTTTATCGACAACGGCGCCGCTCACAGTGGCGGGATCGAGTGGATGCCCCGGATGCCATGAGGCTAACTCCTCAGCAATAAGCGTGATAAGCTCATCTTTCACCCCGGATTCTACCAGCAAACGCGAACCTGCGGTGCAAACTTCACCTTGGTTAAAAGCAATGGCTTCGGCAGCAGCAACAGCAGCGGCTTTGAGATCTGGCGCGTCATTAAAGACGATATTAGGGCTCTTGCCTCCCGCCTCTAGCCACACGCGTTTCATGTTCGACTCACCAGCGTAAATCATTAATTGCTTGGCAATTTTGGTGGAACCTGTGAAAACCAGCGTATCCACATCCATATGCAACGCTAAGGCTTTACCCACGGTATGACCAAATCCTGGCAACACGTTGAGTACGCCTTGTGGGATCCCAGCTTCAATAGCCAATTGCGCCATACGGATAGCCGTTAAGGGTGACTTTTCAGAGGGTTTTAACACCACACTATTACCCGTGGCCAGCGCGGGCCCGAGCTTCCAACACGCCATCAGCATTGGGAAGTTCCACGGAACAATCGCGGCCACAACCCCCACAGGCTCACGGGTGATCATGCCAATTTCATTGTGAGCCGTTGGCGCAAGTTCATCGTAAATTTTATCAATCGCTTCACCAGACCAGCGAATCGCACGGGCAGCCCCCACTACATCCACAGCCTTGGAGAAACGAATCGGTTTACCCATGTCGAGGGTTTCTAACAGCGCGAGTTCATTGGCATTTTCCTCCAGTAACTCGGCAAAACGTATCATCACTTGTTTGCGCTTTACCGGAGACTGCTGCGACCAAACACCAGACTCAAATACGCTGCGGCCATTAGCAACCGCAAGATTGGCATCTGCAAGATCGCAACTCGCCACTTTTACCAACAAGCGGCCATCGATAGGACTAATACAATCAAAGGTGTTACCCGAAACGGCATTTTGGTATTCGCCATTGATAAACGCCTTACCATTAATAGACAGGCTGGCAGCCAGACTTTCCCATTCGCTGCGTTTCTTCGGTGTGCTCATGATGACCTCTTAATAATTCGTATAGGTGTGGTTTATCGTTCATCGACAAGAAAATAGTGGCCCGTGACGACTTTAGCGCAAATGCTAAACATCACCACAGTCATAATCCGAGCTTCAGGTTACGCTGTTTAAGCAATAAAATTCAATATTTTTTACAAAAATAGCTTTTTTGCCACAAATAACTGCACACTGCTCTTCCATGTTCATTATTTCTAACATAGCATAGCAAATATTAGCCACCCTAAAACAAGACCTGAAAATACAGGACAAGGTAGACACTATGGCCGATTTGCCGCTCAATTCCTCAAGCGTACCCTCACTTGAACATTTCTGGATGCCTTTTACCGCTAACCGCCAATTCAAAGCCAGTCCGCGGTTACTCGCCAAGGCCGAAGGCATGTATTACACGGATATTGATGGTAATAAAGTGTTAGATGCTACCGCAGGTTTATGGTGTTGTAACGCAGGCCATGGTCGCAAGGAAATCAGCGAAGCGGTCAGCAAACAAATTAAAGAGATGGACTACGCGCCGTCCTTCCAAATGGGTCATCCGATTGCCTTTGAACTTGCCGAGCGCTTAGTCGAGCTCAGTCCTGAGGGATTGAACAAGGTCTTCTTTACTAACTCAGGTTCTGAGTCCGTCGATACTGCACTTAAGATGGCACTTTGCTATCACAGAGCCAACGGTCAAGCCTCACGCACCCGCTTTATCGGCCGAGAAATGGGTTACCACGGTGTAGGTTTTGGCGGTATATCTGTCGGTGGATTAAGCAATAACCGCAAAGCATTTAGTGGCCAATTATTGCAAGGCGTCGATCACTTACCTCATACCTTAGATATCCAAAATGCGGCATTTACCCGCGGACTCTCGTACTTTGGCGCTGAAAAAGCCGAAGTATTAGAACAACTAGTGACCCTGCATGGCGCCGAGAATATTGCCGCCGTAATCGTTGAACCTATGTCGGGTTCTGCTGGGGTAATATTACCGCCACAAGGTTACTTAAAACGTCTGCGTGAAATCACTAAAAAGCACGGCATCCTACTGATTTTTGACGAAGTTATTACTGCTTTTGGCCGCGTTGGCGCCGCTTTTGCGAGTCAGCGTTGGGGCGTTATCCCAGATATAATCACCACGGCTAAAGCCATCAATAACGGCGCCATCCCTATGGGCGCAGTGTTTGTGCAAGATTTTATTCACGACACTTGCATGCAAGGCCCTAATGAACTGATTGAGTTTTTCCACGGCTACACCTATTCAGGTCATCCAGTGGCTGCGGCCGCGGCGCTTGCCACACTATCAATTTATGAGCATGAGCAATTATTCGAGCACAGTTTTGAGCTTGAACGCTACTTTGAAGATGCAGTACACAGCCTCAAAGGGTTGCCGAATGTGATTGATATCCGCAACACAGGCTTAGTGGCGGGGATTCAATTCTCCCCTAACGCTCAAGGCGCGGGTAAACGGGGTTACGGTGTGTTTGAACACTGCTTCCGCCACGGCACTTTAGTGCGCGCCACGGGTGACATTATTGCCATGTCACCACCACTGATTGTCGATAAACGCGAAATTGACCAAATGGTTAATAGCCTAAGCGATGCCATTAACGCCGTTGGATAATAGCACCAGCGGTTCGTTCTACTCTCACATTTAACACCCCACTGCGGCGGGGAACTTCAAAGGTTAACTATGCTCAAGATCACTCATTTTGTTAATGGTCAGCACACCCCTGCCAGTACCAGAACTCAAGATATTTTTGAACCTGCCACGGGTGAACTACGTGGCCAAGTCTCACTAGCAAGCGAAACCGAAGTCGGCGAAGCCATCGCGATCGCTAAAACCGCCTTTGAAACCTGGTCGCAAGTCACGCCGCTCAACCGTGCTCGAGTGCTGTTTAAATTCAAAGCCTTAGTTGAGCAGAACCTAGATGAAATGGCGCAGCTTATCACCCGCGAGCACGGAAAAGTGATCGACGATGCTAAGGGCGAGTTGATCCGAGGTCTCGAAGTGGTCGAATTTGCCTGTGGTATTCCGCACTTGCTTAAAGGTGAACACACCCAGCAAGTGGGTGGCGGCGTCGATTCTTGGTCAGTTAATCAAGCTTTAGGTGTTGTCGCAGGCATAGCGCCCTTTAACTTCCCCGTGATGGTTCCCATGTGGATGTTCCCAATCGCGATTGCCTGCGGTAACACCTTTATTATGAAACCCTCGGAAAAAGACCCAAGCTCGGTGATGCGGATTGCCGAGCTGCTTAAAGAAGCGGGGCTTCCCGATGGCGTGTTTAACGTGATTAACGGCGACAAAGAAGCCGTCGATACCTTACTCACCCATAAAGATGTGCAAGCGGTGAGCTTTGTAGGCTCAACTCCGATTGCCGAATACATCTACAGCACAGCCTCTAAACATGGCAAACGCGTGCAAGCCTTAGGCGGCGCGAAAAACCATATGTTACTCATGCCAGATGCAGATTTAGATCAAGCCGTTAGCGCCTTAATGGGTGCCGCTTACGGCAGTGCTGGTGAGCGTTGTATGGCAATTTCAGTTGTACTCGCGGTAGGCGATGTGGGCGACGCGTTAGTGGAAAAACTGCTACCGCAAATCCAAACCTTAAAAGTTGGCAACGGCCTAACACCAGAGATGGAAATGGGTCCGCTGATCTCAAAACAACACCTTGCCAAGGTCACCCAATATGTTGAAGCCGGTGTGCAAGAAGGTGCAGTGCTGCTGGTCGATGGCCGTAAACTGAGGGTGGAAGATCATCAACAGGGTTATTTCCTCGGCGCCTGTCTATTCGACCATGTCACGCCTGAAATGAGCATCTACCGCGAAGAAATCTTTGGCCCAGTGCTGGCGATTGTGCGCGTGAAAGATTACCCAACGGCGCTTGAGCTGATTAACCGACACGAATTTGGTAATGGCACGGCGATTTTCACCCAAAGTGGTGAAGCGGCGCGGCATTTCTGCCACCACGTACAAGTCGGTATGGTTGGAGTGAACGTGCCGATCCCGGTGCCGATGGCGTTCCACAGTTTTGGCGGTTGGAAGCGTTCACTGTTTGGGCCGCTGCATATGCATGGTCCCGATGGCGTGCGTTTTTATACCAAACGTAAGGCAATTACTGCCCGCTGGCCCGTAGGTAAACAGACTCAAGCTGAGTTTGTGATGCCAACGATGAAATAGCCGAATGTCAGCTCAACAAGGAAATCGCAAATGACTGTGAGTATCAACGCCATTATTCGCTTTGCTGCGGCGCAAACACCCGTCGAAACCTACCAGTTACCGACGGAAAAGTTGTTAGCTGGTAATCCAACTCAAGGGCTAGAGAATCATTATTCTAGCCCTTGTGATCAATTTCACAGTGGAATTTGGCAAAGTGAATCAGGCGCTTGGAAAATAAACTACACTGAATACGAGTACTGCGAAATCCTCGAAGGGATGAGTGTTATCACCGATCTTCAAGGTCAATCGCAGACGTTCACTGTGGGTGATAGGTTTATCATACCCGCGGGTTTTCAAGGCACTTGGGAAGTCGTAGAGCCCTGCCGCAAGGTTTACGTCATTTACGAACAAAAGTGAGATCAACGAGGCTGATGTTAGCCTCAAAAAAGCTAAGTTATCTTAGCAATAACTCGCCATGAGGTCACAGCAACGGGTTTTCCTAGGCTGTTGTTTGGCAAACCAACGGATGCACTGGCGCGATTGAATAACCATGGTCGCCAGTAACACGTCCGAGTCAACAAAGAAAATGGGAGAAATACCGTGCATAATAATCTGAAAAAAAAAACGGCTGGTACAGCTTGTCGGACTCGCGCTAACCACGACCCTATTCTCCGGCATGGTCGCCGCCGAAGTGACTGGGGAAATTAGTCTTACTAACGACTATCGTTTTCGCGGCGTATCACAAACCGCTGGCGATCCTGCCCTGCAAGGTGGTATCGATTGGAGCTTTGATTCGGGTTTCTCTGTCGGGGCTTGGGCAAGTAACGTGGACTTTGATGAGCCAGGTTATAACGGCCCAGCGATCGAATACGATTTCTATGTCGCCTATGGTGGTGAGATCAACGAAGAGCTGACCTACGACATCACCCTTAACCGTTATAACTACTCAGGCGAGAGTGATATAGGTTATTTCGAAGTGATTACGGGTATGGAATTTAAGGGCTTTCGCCTAGCCTATTGGTTTACCAATGATTACGGTGGTACTGACTTAGATTATCACTATGGAGAACTAAACTACTCCTACGAATTTGTTGAAAACTGGAGTATCGATCTGCACTACGGCTATAACGTGGGTGATGCCTTAGATGATGGTGAAGGTTTTGATAGCTACTCAGATTACTCTGTTGGCGTATCGACCGAATTGGCAGGCTTTGGGCTTTCTCTCGCTTGGTTAGGCACAGATCTCAGCGGTGACCAAAAAGTCTCTGACGGTGCATTTAAAAACTCAGATACCGTGCTTGCGAGCGTAAGCTACGCGTTCTAATTTCGCCTTAGCTTGGTCCAACTAAGACACAAAAAAGCCCTCATCATCGAGGGCTTCTTTTTAGCTGTTCAAACAGACTTGACTACCAACTGCGCATCTTATGGCCTTTCACCGCGTAGAAAAGGATGAAAAAGTAGCATGGCAACATCACAATATAACCACCCTGCATGCCCATATCTGTCGCCGAACTCATTAAGCCCCAAGACACTGGACCAAAGGCGCCACCTGCAATCCCCATGATGAGAAGCGCAGAACCTGTACTGGTCAATTTCCCCATACCAGATAAAGCTAGTGGCCACACCGCAGGCCAAACAATCGCATTAGCTAAACCAAGAAAAGCAATCATCAACAAAGTATCGGGCAGTGCCACACCGCCAAAAGGCACTAACAAAACATTAGCAATAGCGTAGGAATTATTGTCGCCAAACAAAATACCGCATGTCAGTAACAAACCCAGAATAGCCGACACCATCAAAGCCTTAGGTTGTGAAATAAAACGAGGAATTAACAGGATACCTAAAGAATAACCCAGCACCATACACACCATAGTATAGGAAGTCATAACACCGTATGACTCTATGCCTAAAGACAAAGCAAATGTACCAATGGTATCGCCAGCAATAACCTCTACAGCAACATAAACAAACAGCGCTAACACGCCAAAGGCTAAGTTAGGGTGAGATAATGCCGCTTTAAGTTGCCCTTTATCCGTATTTTCAGCAGCTTCATCTTCATTCAACAACTCTGGCAAAGGTGATTTTTTTACCGCGAGCGCTAAGATACCGATAAAAATGGCCATGCCTAAATAGGGGAATACTAAACCGTCAGCCATTTCTTCAATTTGTACTTGAGTTAGCTCAGTACCAATACGGTCTTTAAAGCTGTCTAAAATCAACGCCGAAAACACCAAAGGCGCAATCACACCCGCACCTTTATTCAAAATACCCATCACACTGACACGGGCGGCCGCAGATTCTTCAGGCCCCAAACGCACCACATAAGGGTTAACCGCAGTTTGTAACAGGGTTTGGCCTGCACCCATCACTAATTGGGCGAAAAGGAATAGGGCAAATATTTGTGTTTCCGCAGCAGGGATAAACAGTAAGCCCGCCAACATCATCACGCCCATGCCTATCGCCATACCATTCTTATAGCCGACTTTGCGAATAAGCCAAGCGGATGGCAAGGCAGTAAAGGTCACGGCAATGTAAAAAGAAAACAGGATCAACGACGCTTGAAAGGGATTGAGTTGCAATATTTGTTTCAAATAAGGCATCAAAGAACCATTCAACCAAGTGGCGAATCCGAGGATGAAAAAGAGAGCGGCCACTATGGCCATGGGGAGAAAGCTGCTTTTCTGCTGGCTTTTATCGAGTGTCATTTCCATAAACCTGCTTCTTATAGTAATTAATTATTTAGGTGATAACGGGGTTTAAATTAATACCTAAGTTCCCGAATATCCGTATCGCGACTCGTCCGCAATGGCTAATGTTATCATCCAAACGCACCATTGTTTCAGTGATGTTAAAACAAATAACACAAAAAGACAACGCTGTCATTTAATAAATTCTCGCGAATATTCCCTCGTAATCATCGATTGGCCAACTGATAAGTTATAAGTAAGTGATGACTCACATCCAGAAAATAATGTAAAAAAAGCCGCAGACACTGAGTGTGTGCGACTTATCTCAAGCGATTAAGCAAACAGACTAAATCCTGACAAAAATATTGCGGCGATACATCCAATATAAAACCAGCCACTGCACCGCAAGCAAGCTGATAACCGCAGCTAACGCTTGAGCGCTTTCAGGCAAGGCCTGCACTAAGCCGCCAAACACACTTTGAGCAATATATTTCCAATCCACTAAGCTCGACGCTAAATAAATGATGATGGCGTTGGTGCCTATCACCACAAAGAAAAAGGCGGCTTTTTGCCACTTAAGCACATCGACTAAGGCATAGAACACTGCCAGCAGAATCATGCTCCAGCCCGACGTCACCAGCACAAATGAACTGGTCCACAGCTCTTTATTAACCGGAATGATAAGATCCAACAGCCAACCTAAGGCTAAGCAAACACCACCCGCAGCGGCAAGTAATCCCACTTTAGCCCAGTCACCTTTAGGGTGGGATTTAACAATAAAGTGGCCAACAAACACACCCGCTAACGCATTGACTATGGCGGGGATAGTCGACAGTAAACCTTCAGGATCGGGTGTACGTCCCTGATAGCTTATGCCGGGGAATAACATCGAATCGACATAGGCATTGATGGATTCCGTTGGCGAAAGCACGCCCGCCTGTCCACCGGGGAAAGGCAACCAAAGTTGCATTGCGCCATAACCGAGTAAAATGCCCAAGGCGACAATAACTTGCGTTCGTAAGCTCGTATGCCACACCAGTAATGCGGCAAAGAACCATGCAAAGGCGATTCGACCTAACACACTGGCATAGCGAATTTTTTCAGGATCGGCAGGCGCGCCCGTACCCCAACCGTGATTATATAAAATGCCCAGTAGCAGCAATAAAAAGAGTCGTTTAATCCCATGCCGATACACAGGTAATCGATCCTTCATCGGTAATTTATCTAAACGTTTGGGAGATAAACCTAAGGCCACACCAGAGAGGAAAATAAACAGCGGAAAAATCAAATCGTAGAAGTGAAAACCATGCCATTGGCTATGGTGCATTTGTTCATCGCCCCATTGCCAACCTGCCCAGCCCGTTAAAATAAGCAAGCCCCCAAACAGGGCCTCACCGCCCAAAATCCAAAACATATCGAAGCCGCGCAGTGCATCCAGAGACATCAACCTAGGTTTATTCACCTTTACTGGCACAATTGCATTTGTCTGTGTCGTCCCCATGCCATCATCCTTTATTATTGTTATTAAAAGCTTTTATAAAAGTTGAGCAAAACTAATACTGTACAAAACTAATACTGTACAAAACTAATACTGTACAAAACTAATACTGTTTAAAATGAGTGCTGTACAATAAAAAAACTTAGCCCCTGTCATCAAAATACGACAAGGGCCAATTGTTACACATCACCTAAACTGCGAAAGCGATTTAAGTACGTCCCCCTATTGCCTGGCCCGCATAAATCGGCCCTGAATAGACTGCCCGTCCCGCAATGTAGTTTGCCTGCACTTTGTTCTGCGCATCGAGCAAAACAAAATCAGCCCTATGTCCCAGTGCTAAACGGCCAGCTTTATGCTCAATCCCGAGGAACTGTGCGGGATATAACGCCGCCATTCTCAAGGCTTCCGCCAAAGGTAAACCTAACAAGTTCACCGTATTATTGACCGCAGTCGCCATATCGAGCACACAACCCGCCAGCTCACCGGTCACGGCATTTAATCTGTCGCCGACTCTCAGCACTTGCGTACCGAAGAGCTCGAAGCTAGTCTCACCGTCCATACCCACAGGCGGCATAGCATCGGTGACTAACATCATTTTGCCCCTAGGTTTTGCCCGTAGTGCGACCTTTGCCGCCACGGGATGCACATGGTGACCATCGACAATCAAACCACACCAAGCAGTTTCACTCTCAATCGCCGCGCCAACCATGCCCGGCTCGCGGGAACCTAGAGGAGACATCGCATTATAAAGATGAGTAAAGCCCGTCGCGCCTGCCGCTAATGCCGCAACCACAGTATCGTAGTCGGCATTAGAATGACCCAAACACACCTTAACTCCCGAGGCGACAAGCGTGCGGATCACCTCTGGTGACACATTCTCAGGCGCAAGCGTGACCACTTTAATCCCCAGATCTTGACGACAAAATACGGCGAGTTCCGCCTCTGTGATTTCGCGAATAAAGCCCTGTGGATGCACACCTTTTTTAGGTACAGATAAATGTGGCCCTTCAAAATGCACCCCTAAAACGCCAGCGCTACCTTTGACTAAAGCCTCAGCCACGGCATCGGCCGCATTGGCCATCACGCTGACATCATCGGTGATAAGTGTGGGTAAAAATCCTGTCGTGCCAAAACGCGCATGGGCACGGCCGATAGTCTCAATACAATTAACACTCGGATTGGCATTGAATAACGCCCCGCCGCCGCCGTTCACTTGTACATCGATAAAACCAGGCACCAGCGTTCCGGCTTGGCGGATTTCCTTCGCGCCAACAACCGTATCAAACGCCAGAATGTGCCCGTCTTCAACAGTCACAGGCACATCTTGATGGAAATATTCACCATCAAAAATACGCTCAGCGATCAAGGTGATTTTCATCGCAAACCTCTTTCAATAAATAACGCGGTTAGCTTAAGGCTTAAATTAGGTTAACCGCGTGGCTTAGCTGCAGATGTTTAATCGTGCAGCCTACCTAGACCTCTTACACTTTGCCGCTTAAAGCTAGGCAACTTAGAGCGTTTGGGTCACTTTTTTAAGGCCAGCAGGTTGATCGGGATCAATACCGCGGGCAATCGCAACCGCAGCCACATCGATATAGAATCGTTGTAATAACGCTAACGGAGCAACACGAGGGTGAATGTCCGTCGAGGTTTGATTCAGATGCACTAAATCGGCGCCGCGTTGGCTCACGTTTTCAATTTGTTCAATATGGCTAGCGTAAGATTCATCGCCAATACACACATCGACGATAGTGAGTTTTTTCTCAACTAAGGTCACAGGACCGTGGAGGAACTCGGCGCTACTGAATGCTTCAGCATGGATTGAACACACTTCTTTTAACTTAAGCGCGATTTCCTTAGATACCGCATAACCTAAACCACGGCCAAGTACGACCAAGTTCTTCACGTCGGCAACGGATTCTGGCGTGAGTTGTGGCTCAGCGTCCACCGCCGTTTGCAGCGCTTGGGGTAAAGAAGCGACGGCGCTAGCAAGCGATTCGCTTTGAGTCCAAGCGGCGGCGAGTTGTAAAATAGCCGACAAGGTCGCGAGGTAACTCTTAGTCGCGGCAACGGCTTTTTCTTCACCTGCACGTAAAGGCACAACGACATCGACAATATCTTTAATCGGTGCACTTTCATCATTCACTAAGGCAACACAGAAAGCACCGGCATTTTTTGCCA
Source organism: Shewanella sp. SM101 (assembly GCF_025654465.1). Lineage (NCBI taxonomy): Bacteria > Pseudomonadati > Pseudomonadota > Gammaproteobacteria > Alteromonadales > Shewanellaceae > Shewanella > Shewanella sp. SM101. The sequence goes on along the minus strand of NZ_JAKKRH010000049.1, from coordinate 18,612 downwards.
TACGCGCCTGCGCCAAAATATCAGGGCTACGGCCAGATTGTGAAATCACAATCACTAATGCGCCTTCGAGTTTCAAGGTCTTACCATACACACTCGCCACTGAAGGTGCGGCGGCGAAGGTCGGTACACCCGCTTCAATTTCAAATAAGTATTTAGCGAACACTCCCGCATGATCCGATGAGCCGCGACCTACTATCATCACAAAACGAGGGGCGAAGGCGCGCAGTTTCTCACCTAACTGCTGCATGATGTCAGCGTTAGCTTCTAATTGACCCGCAATTTTTTGCGGTGCAGTGCGTGCTTCTTGTTCCATAATAGTGTTTGTCATGTCTTTTACCTTCACGTTCAAATACAGGATTTGGCTTCAGTGCCTATGTGCACTGACAACGACTTATTAAATTCTTGCTGGGCGAAATACATAGCACCGAGTTCGGGTGGTGCTAAGGTTTCTGAAATCTTAGCGACCACATCGGCACCGAGCCAGGCTTGTAAAGGCTCTGCAAGGCCACCGATCATAGAAAAACGCACCGGATTTAAGCTAAATAACTTACGCGCCATGTCGCTAATATAATCAGCACCTTCTTGTACGATAGCAGTCGCTACCGCGTCACCTTCATTGGCACAATCGAGTACGCTTCTGGCTAATGCGGCGTAGCAACTTGATGATTTACCCGCTAGATTTTCGACAATGCCGAGCGCATCGGTGACGTTAAAGTAGCTCAGCAGCATATCGGTTAATCGAGTTGGTACGGCAAAGCCATCGAGTGCTAACAGCACGTGTTCCGCAGCTTTTAATCCAAGCCAAGCACCGCTGCCCTTATCGCCCAAGGCAAAACCATAACCACCAATACTCAAGCTGGTATCACCAACATGGGCATAACCGCAAGAGCCAGTACCCGTAATGATCACAGCGCCATCGGCACCGCGGTGGGCACCAATACAAGCCGTATGCAGATCTGTGGTGACATACATGGCCGCAAAAGGATGCTGCCAGTTGATAACATCTTGATATAACCTAGGGACATTTACGCCAGCAAGACCAAGACCCGCCACCAGCAAGTGACTATCGCTCTCGTTCATGCCCGCATCCAGCAACGCCAGGCGAGTCGATGCTTCAATGGATTCAAATGTTTGTGTGAGACCATGCAGTGGATTTGCGCGTCCTGCAACACCTGTCCCTAAAACGGTACCGTCTGCGCAGTAGATGGTGGCTCGGCATTTACTACCACCTCCATCTACACCTATAAACAGTGGTTGATCTTTTGTCTGGACTAACCCCATGACACCCCTCTTCACCTATCAATGCAGCGCTACCGTTGCTTATTATTTGCCGTTAATACAGAGCTCAACTTTAGTTAACTCAATGTTACAGCAAAAATGACAGCGTTGTCATTTACTTTTTAAGGCAATTCTTCATCTAAAATAAAATATCGGAAATCACTGACATAGAAAAACAAAAAGGCTGTACTTTATCTTTAAAATACAGCCAGATATAAAAACGATTTAGTTAACGATTAAACTTCGGCCTTTACGAATACCATCGGCAGCTATGGCGCGGATCTCAATCGGTGCAGTAACCGCCAATCCCGCTTGATAAGCTTGCCATTGGCCATTGAGGCTTCGGTATTCGAGTTTAAGCCCGGGATAGGCGATATTAGCAAACAGTTTACCGTCACGGATCTCGGCGCCGACCGTCGGTACGCGATAATCAATCCCCGCTTTATCTAGCTTGATAAACTCTTTGTGGCCCAAGGTATTCGCAAGTTGTTGCCACTCCTTTGCCTGTGCATCACGCATGGCTAAGGTAAAAGCCCCAGAGCTTTGGTTATACACTGCGCCTTGATACTGATAAGGCACTTCCCACGCGGCTTGATGCCAAGCACGCTCGGCCAGCATCAACAAACGCGGAAACACCATGTATTCAATCGTATCGTCACTGCGAATCGACTCACTCCAAACCTGCCCTTGCAAGCCAGTAAAAGGTTTGCCTTTCTCCCTTGGACCCGAGACTTTGTTACCCGCCTCATCAAATTTTATTCTGTCATCCGCTTCGAATGGCTGATTTTCAATATCGGTCCATTGCTCGGCGTTAGAGGCTAAATTATCAGGCATAAAGCTAAAGACTTTATGGCTATTGGTCGCGCGGCTCGCCCAGTAATAACCATGCTCTTTAGGATCGGCCTCATAGGGGAAGTCAAAGTACAACACCTCAGGATTAGAGAGCACCGTTTCCCAGCCGAGATTCGCCTGCTGATTGGCGCGCGAATGACCTTTGTGGGCAATCACATCCCAAATATTAGACTGCACCTTAGCGGGCATATTCTCAGGACGAACATGGCTCATACCATCGCTCCATCCTGCTGCTTCAATGCCTTTTGCCGCTAACATAGTCGAAATTCGTTCAATAAAATAAGCGCCTAAGTCATCTATCGACTTAACGCCTTTATCGTTATTGGCGACAAATGCTAAACACTGCGGAGATTGTTTCCACGCTCCCGCCGTTTCATCGGCACCAATGTGGTAACGCGTCAATGGTTGACCCGCGGCTTGGTGTAACTTGGCAATTTCATCAATCACTTTATCGACAAAATGATAAGTCGACTCCATACACACGTTAAGCGTGTTGTCGTCGTAATATTGCACTGAAGAATAAACTGTCTTGTCATTTGCATCGGATAACAAATATTGCTCAGCTGCAGTGGTTTTCCCTTCAGCTTGCAATTGACGAGCGCCCGCATCTAAAGCTTTTACCGCTGTGCTAGCTTGATTTGCCGTTTCCTGGACAGGGACAACTTGCACTTTGCCCGTGTTTTTAAGCTCTACGTCTTCAGCCTGTAATCGACGAAAACGCGCATCCATCGCTTTAATCGCGGCGCGGCTATGACCCGGCATATCCATTGATGGGATCACTTGAATTTGACGCGCCTCGGCATATTTCACTATGTCGATATAATCTTGGTTGGTGTAATAACCATTGACGCTTGTATCGCCAAACGGCCCACTGCCTAACTGCGGTAATAGGCAGGTATTTTCATCTAAATCATGGCAACGTTTACTGCCTATGTCAGTCAACTCAGGTAGCCCGTCGATTTCGAGTCGCCAACCTTCATCGTCAGCCATGTGTAAATGCAGTTTATTGAGCTTATAAGCCGCCATCTGGTCGAGCAAATCCAGCAACAATTGTTTGCTGTGGAAATTACGTGCCACATCAATGTGCATACCACGAAACGGATAACGTGGGCTGTCTTCAATGGTCATCGCATTCACTTTCAGCGAATTCACATCCACAAGGCTTGCTAATGATGACAAACCGTAAGAGAAGCCCGCCGCATCATTGGCAGCAATCACAATTTCAGTTGGCTGAATATCTAAGCGATAACTGCCCTCATCCCCTTTTTGGCTGGCAAATTTCACCGTAATGCCACTCGCAGATTCAGCCACACCTAGGCGAGCTAAACGTACCACCGCCGCCGCAACTTGACGCTTTTGCTCTGGGTTATCATGCTGATATTCGAGCTTAATACCACCAGCAAGGGATACTGGTGTATCGGTTGAATGGATCTTCACCTTTTGTGGCGTTGGGATAATGGTATCCACAGCCAAGGCGGCATCGTCACTCACGCTTCGATTGGCTTTAAATAATTGCGCGGCATCGGCTGGCGCGAGTTTATCCGTTTCAGTGCGTTGATATTGGGTTTTAAAATTCGTAACCCCTTCAACATACGGACGCGTCTCTAAACCCGTTTCGGCATCTTTACCCACTTGAGTGCTGGCGATAATGACGGGCTCTAATCCTTTTGCTGCGAGGTAATAGTTTGGCATAGCGTCGGTTTCAGCCAATTGCCACGGCTCACCACGGAACGTCAGTTGCTTTTTCTCGCCTTTAACAAATCCCTTAAAAGCAGCCGTTGGCGTAATACGATGTAAATCGCCTTTAACGTGCGTTATCGTCAATTCACCGCTTTCAACCGATTGCACTGGGCGCATTTGGCTTAAATAAATTTCCCAATCTTGGCTGGCTAAATCCATACCGGGCACGAAATCAATTTGAGCGACAAAACAGCGACCATCGGCTTTATCTTTTAAGCACTTATCGTCTGGCACATTGGTCACAACACGATAAGTTACGACTAACGAATCCCCGAGTTGTTGTAACTGCGCTTGAGTTAATGCGTCCTGAGCTTGCTGTGTTTGAGCTACAGCCTTATCGGCTGACGCTGCGGAAGGCGTCACAGGCGCCTCGGAACAAGCCGCTAATCCTAAAGCCAGTAAAATGGCGCTTGCTGAAAGTGTTTTATTCATGATTATCCTTATCTAGCTCCAGAAATGGCTACAATCTGAAGGAAGTTACTAACGTCCGCAGTCTTTCCCCTTGGTGAAACAGTCGCTCGCTCGAGTGCGCTAAGTGCTCGCTATCGAGTGAGGCTGAACCTGAGACATTGGCAAGATCATTTAACGTACGAGAAATCGCTTCGGTGACGCAGGTTTGCTCCTGCGCCGCATGGGAAACTTCGATGTTCATATTACTGATATTTGAGACTAAATCAGTCACTTTAGTGAGTACTAACTTAATTTCTTCTGAGCGGTTAACGCCCTGAGTTGAGAGGGCTTGGCTCGCTTGCATCACAGTGACCGTTTCGGCCACTCGGCTCTGGACCTGCTGGATCATCTTCTGGATCTCACCAGTTGCCTGTTGGGTTCGGCTCGCCAGCGTACGCACTTCGTCGGCAACCACAGCAAAACCGCGCCCTTGTTCACCCGCCCTCGCCGCCTCAATCGCAGCATTAAGCGCCAGTAAGTTGGTCTGTTCAGCAATACTGTTGATGACTACAACGACTTCATCAATCTTTTGCGTTTCTTGCTGTAACTGTGAAACAGACAGTGCCGAGCGGGCTAATTCAGATGCCAGTTTACGAGTAATATCTAATCCCGAATCGAACTGCCGCTGGCTGTCATCGACCGCTTTATCGGCCTGACTCGCCGCATCCGCGGTGCGTTTAGCATTTATGGCGACTTCATTGGCACTGGCGCTCAGCTGAGTTACAGCCGTCACAGCCGCCTCGGTTTCTTTTAATTGGGTTTGCACGCGATCATTGTTGGTTTGCGACAGTGAACCAAGCGCTTTGGCATCGCCCAGTAATTGCCCTGAGGTTTCGTGCACTCTGGAAATCGTGCCGTGAATTTGCTCTACAAAACCATTAAATGCCTTAGCGAGCTGGCCAATCTCATCCTGACTCTCGACGGGTAATCTGTGGCATAAATCACCGTCACCGCTGGCAATTTCTTCCATAGCACGGACCACATTCCCAAGTGGATTAATCACTAAACGTTTAAGAATAATGAAGATAACAATTAAACTGCCACCGAGAATTAACAACGCCTGCAAGAAATAACCTAAGAGTAAATCTGACAACTGAGCGCGAATAGGCAACATAGAAAACTGAATAGCCAATTGGCCCGTTGGGTTACCTTGATCAGCAAATTGAATTTCACGTTTCACTAGATACTCATCGGCCACTGTTTGAGCCTGTTGACTCTCGGCTAATACTTTACCGCGATGGTCACTCACGACAATATGATAAATTTGCGCAGATTTAAGCATCACAGATAGCACTGCACGGATCTGCTCATAGTCGTAGGTGAAGATGGGCTGCGCCATGGTCACTTGTAAATTGGCGACGGTATTTTCTTCAAACTCAGTTTCACTGGCAGCCAATTTATCGCTCGCCAACCAGTATGATGCACCGAACAGAACGCTAACAATCATAAAAATTGCTGCCGCTAATCCAATCTGTACTTTTAAGGCTAATGTTTTCATTATTTTGCACCTTGCATACTAAAAAGATCTAACCATAATTCTGTGCGTTCTATTGGTGTTAATGGACTTAAATCAGGTGTATCAAGACGGATAATCACCCGTTGTTCAAACTTAGCCTCACGGTACAGTTGCTCAATTTTAAGCTCGCGATTAAACATCTCATCAAAAGAGCCGTCGCTTACCATACTTTCAAGCCCTGCTAAAATGGCCGCAGCAAGTTCGGGGCGCTTAGGGGAAACAAAGAAATAAGCTGGCGAACGATATTGCAGTAGGATATGGCTATCGACCTTAAGTGCAGGATCGGCGTGATTTGCGAGTTCTTCGCCAATTTCCTGAGCGCCGAGGGCAAGATAATCGAAACGCCCGCCTTCTAACATGGGATATAAATTGGTGTACTGATAGCTAGTGACGACGGGTAACCCATTGGCTTCTAAAATCTTAGCATCGGGCCAATAACGATTTTGCCCCGCCTTTAACTGCCTAAAATCCGCCATGGTTTTCACATTAGCAAATCGTGCCTCATCCGATTTACGGATAATCAGCAGCCGATTACCGAGTAACCCTTTAAACAATGGAATGCGTACGGGAAGCACAGTTTCTTCCAATTCTTTTGAGGTCATGCTCCAAAACACGTCGACAGTCCCAGCGAGTGCTTCTTCGACCTTGCGCTTTTGATTCATTTGAGTCGACATTTCTTGCACTTGATAACCCGAATCCGAGCGCCGCAGTGCTTCATCAAGTAACTTTAGCAACCATTCCTGCTGTATCGCGGTGGTGATTGTTTTTGAAACCTGTGCAGACGATTTAGACACATCAGAATTTGAAGCTAAATGGTTTATAGCTGTGTCGGTAGCAAATACAGCAAAAGAGGAAAATGCCGAAAAAAACACTAATGCCATTATAAACAGGGGTATGCAAGCCGTTCTTCTTGTCATGATGCGTGCGGTGACATGGGCAATGACACTCGTCATGCAAATTGCAATGACACGCATCGCAACCGTTAAATGAATCGCCATAAATTGCAGCCTCTTTTATTATCTGGTTTATACCAGTGAGTTTTTTTATCTATGCCGCTAACGTTCAAGTGCTGAGGTAGGCAATTGAGTAATATTGTAAAAACATCCTAAAAAAATGGCTGGGCACTGCTTACAGTACCCAGCCCACGCTAGTTTCTGGGGAGAGACTATCAAAATATCAAAGACAAACGTATCGCCGCCCGACAGCAATACTCCTGCCAAACACATGATAAGGAGACCTCATCCTCTCATGCAGACCTTACAAACAACGCGTCACACAAGCAGATGACAGCGTTGTCATTATTAAAGTACACAAGAAAGAACAGGATTTCTACATTTTTTTGACAATTATTGTTATTTTTTATGAATAGACATAATTAATGCAAATTATTCAAATATTTAAAATGTTTATTTTATTTATTCAAGCTTATGTGACAACGCTGTCTTTCATTGGTAACATAGCGATAACATGACAAAGATCACGGTAGCTATTGATGAATCCCATTAACACACTTGTGCGCAATAATACCCAGTCTGCTCCGCGCTTAAATCGGTATTACCTAAACCTCAGTTTGGTATTACTACTCTGTGGAGCTTGGTTATTTTGGGCGAACCATTTTCATTCGCTATTTGATCTTATCCAAGAATATGGACGCTTCGTTTTTCTAGGCATCACAGGAGCGATATTTGCAAACTCGACGGGAGCTGGCGGTGGCGTCATCTTTATTCCGGTATTTTCGAGCCTCAACTTTAATGAGTCTCAAAGTGTCTCGACTTCATTTATGATCCAATGCTTTGGCATGACAGCAGGCGCGATTTCATGGTCACTGCATTATAAAAAGCACCATCGAGAAGATGATGCATGGTCTGGTTTTGTAAAAGCATCATTACTTGCAGCCTTCTTTTCTATCTTAGGTTTCTGGAGTAGCCAATTACTACAACTCAATTCGCCCTCTTCGCTACACACCAGCTTTAGCATTTTCTCGATAGTGCTTGGTATCGCCATCATTATCAGTAGCAAAAAAAGCACACAAATCACTCACTCTATAATGCCGGTCGATTTTCTTTGGCTCGCTCTCATTGGCTATTTCGGCGGTATTATCACAGCTTGGTTATCGGTAGGCGTCGGCGAATTAGTCGTCATTTATCTCATGATAAGGGGACTATGCGCCAAAATGGCGGTCGCCACTGGCGTTGTTGTTTCTGCGATTACAGTCTGGTCGGCAAGCCCTATCCATATTTTTTCAACAAATAGCCATGCCCTCTTTGAGCTAGTTTTATTCGCAGGCCCTGGCGCCATTATCGGAGGATTACTCGCTCGTAAATTAGCACTCTTTCTCCCAGTAAAAGTATTAAAACTCTTTTTCTCCATTTGGATCATTTTGACGGGTAGCGTCATGTTGGCGAGTTAATAGGAAACATTAAGATGAATAATTCTCCGCTAAAAAGTATCACGATTGTCGGTGGCGGTAGCACAGGCTGGATGACGGCTCTCTACTTGAGTAAGTTATATAACCATTCGTCTAATATCATTGATATTAGACTTATCGAAAGTAAAGAAATTGGTATTATTGGCGTTGGTGAAGCTACCGTTCATAGTCTACGATTCTTCTTTGCAGCTATGGGATTAGATGAAAATGAACTACTTAGAGAAACAAACGCAACATTAAAGACTGGCATATTATTTCGTAACTGGATGAAACCAGTCGATGGTAAAATGCATGAATATTTCCATCCATTTGAGCAACAAAAACCATCTGGGAAAATTGATAATGCAAGTGCTTGGATTTTAAATAATCAGATTAATGAATCAAACATCACTCCCTTTGCTGAAGCAACAAGTCTTTCATTTAGCTTAATGCAAAATAACTTAAGTCCTAAAACGCAATACTTGAATCAATATCAAGGTATTGTCCCCTATGGTTACCACTTAGACGCGACACTTATGGCGGCCTTTTTAAAGCGCAAAGCCACCCAAGCAGGGGTAGATCATGTTGAAGCAAATGTAACGGACGTTCTGGTTAATGATGGCAACATCATAGAGGTTGTAACTGATCAAGGCTCATTCAAGAGTGACATATTTATAGACTGTACAGGCTTTAAAGGGCTTTTAATTCAAAGCCTAAAGAATGATAACTGGCAATCATTCGAAACCGAATTACCTTGCAATAAAGCCGTTGCAATGCAGCGGGAATATCTGCCTCACCAGCTACCAAGAGCCTATACGACAGCAACAGCGCTTAGTCATGGTTGGGCTTGGGAAATTGACCTAACGAATCGTCAAGGAACGGGTTATGTCTACGATGGACGTAGTCTAACGAGGGAGCAAGCTGAGGCTGAATTAGAAGCTTATCTTGGCGATGAACAAGAGATCATAAGAACTGTTCACTTAGATATGAAGATAGGTTGTAGACGTGAATTTTGGGTTGGAAATTGTATTGCAATGGGGCTCGCAGGTGGATTTATTGAACCCTTAGAATCGACAGGCTTGCATCTTATAAACTTAGGAGCAAGATTGCTAGCGACGCATTTAACTTCATCTAATCCCTCCCAAGCGATAAGGACGTCATATAATATCGCAATGAACGGATTGTATACCGATCTTAGACAATTTATCGTACTTCATTACTGTTTAACTGATAGAGATGATAATGAATTCTGGCAAAAAGCAGCACAAAGCTCAGTATTCATCCCTGCTCTAGAACAAAAAATGACACTATGGAAAGACAAAGTTTGTGAGTATGTCGATCTTGCTAATGGATATAGTTCAGTTTTTACAGATGAGAATTATCGCTACGTACTTTATGGTATGCAGCATATTCCTGAAATCCATATACCTTGTCCAAAAAATGAAATATCAAGAATACTCGACAACTTAAAAACACAACAGTTTAGAGCAAAAGAGCAATCTTTATCACATCAAGAATTCTTAGCGAAAATTAAAAATATTTAAAATCATAAAGAGCAAGATTAAAAATCTTGCTCTACTTACCATTTAATTCAACCATTAATTAAGTTGGATACCATACAACTTAATACGTTCAATTAACTCTCTATGGGGTAATAATTGCGATTTGAGTAATGTAACCTGCTTGCCTAATTTCTCGGTCATTACCGTGAAAAGCCTTTCCTCTTCATCATTTAATTTCCTCTCTAATTTTGACTCAAAGTCTGAGCCATAGAGTACATATAAATAATTTTCTAAATTGAAAAATTCTAGCGTAGAAGTAAAGTCATAGGCAGTCGGTATGTGATAGCGCCACAATTCTAAATGTTCTTTTAATGTGTCTGGAATACTTATTTCATTTTTATTATCAACCCAAAATGGCGTATCCATTCGTTTAGCTATGACATAATGAAGTTTAATAAAATCAATCACCCGATTCCAAGCATTCGATACGCGCTGATTATAACGATTAGCCACAAGTGGCATAACGTCAGTATTAGCAGGAAAACATTCGGCTAACATTCTGGCTGTCGCATCAAACATAAGCAGACCAGTCGCTTCTAGAGGTTCAACAAAACCACTCGACAAACCAATCGCCACACAGTTACCTTGCCACGATTTCTCTCTATACCCCACCTTCATCGGTATGTGTCGAAACGAGATGTGTTCTGCTGCTTTACCAAGATATTCCCGCAATACACTCTCAGCTTGCTCTATTGATGAATATTGACTGGAATACACATAACCAACACCACGACGTTCAGACAAACCGATATCCCATATCCAGCCAGCCTCTTGTGCTGTTGATTTAGTGAAACAAGGGATAGGCGTATATTTATCTTCATAAGGAAGCTGCACAACTAATGCTGAGTCGACAAACAAAATGTCACTCTTATCAACGAAGGGAACGTTACATGCGCTGCCAATGAGTTGAGCACTAAATCCAGTACAATCAACATACAAGTTCGCAGCCAATATACCAGCGTTATCAGTATGTAACTCTAAGATATTTCCCTGAGCGTCTATTTTTGTATCAATAACTTCTGCAAGCAGATGTTTAACGCCTAACTGTTCAACACCAAATTTGGTCAACATATTGGTAAACTTTGCTGCATCGAGATGATACGCGTAATGCATAGCCCCTCGATATTGAGGCTGTGTCATCGCTTTAGGACCAAATCCCGCATCAATCAAATGACCTTGAACTGACACAAGATCAGCGTAGCGGCCTCTATCTGAAAGAGATTTATTGAGCCAAGTTGAAGTGAAATCTTTAAAGTAGGGATAATCAAATAAATGGTGATAGTACTCCCCTGAATTGGGTTTATTCCAATCAATGAATTTAACACTCTGCTTAAATGTTACATCACAGCAACGAATAAACTCATCTTCTCGAATACCAAAATATTTTAATGTTTCGCGTAACATAGGCACTGTCCCTTCACCAACGCCTATAGTAGGAATGTTCGGGGACTCAACTAACATAACTTGTATTTTAGGTGTTCTAGCATTCAACTTTTTAGCTAAATGACAGGCAGAAATCCAACCTGCAGTTCCACCACCAACAATGACGACACTCTTTATATTTTTTATTGAAGTCATGACCTATGCCTGCTGATTACTTAAACGCTCAACTCGATTTCTTCTTTCGCTAGGCGATTAATTTGATGTAATGAGTTCAAATGGCTGTAAATTGGAGCTAAAAGGCCTCGTTGCTTGATATCTAAGAACTCATCTGAGCTGAGTTGATTTAACTTAGCTTCATCGATGAAATAGATACCATTTACGCCGCGTTTTTCGCCTTTGATGTCAACGGTAAGACTTTGGGGAGAAAATAATTCTTTTTGAGCAAAAAATGCAATAATTGCCTTACTCATTTGCTCTTGTTCGAAGTTTTTTATAATACTGTCTTTACGCAATCTTAAAAACGCAGTTTCCTCTCCACCTTCAAACAATGCATTTCCCTTATCAGTGCTCACATGAGCGCTTTCTTCTCGTATCCCCACCCATACTTTATCCTGCTGTTCAGCACTCAACATTAAACCAAACGGATAGTTTTTAAGTATATTTGGAATATACAGCCCTAACCATTTGCCATCTTTTTGCTTCAAATTCTGTCCAGGTTTTAATCCAAGCATAATTACGGACTGATATTCTCCTGTTTCACTATTTTTAACAAAAACAACAGGAGCATCTACAGCAGCAAAGGCAAACTCATAAATTGAAATGGGTAGTAAGTGTTGCGCAGCAACATGTTCATAAGTGGTAGGAGTCACTTTCAGGTGCGCATGTTTTGCTGAGTCAAGTGGGGTGATTGAATTAGTCATATGAGCTCCTTGAGGGCTTCTTCTGATTGAATATTATTGAGATATAAAAAAGGGAGCAAGCTCCCTTTTTCATTTATACATGAGTTAAATCGAGATTAGAATCGTACGCTAGCGCCTAATGTAATTCGGCGGGCCATGTTGTATTCAAATACAGGGAAGCCATCCGTAAAACCACTTAGATTAGATTGGAACTGATTGTTACCAAACTGACGTGAACCTTCTTCTAACAGGTTATTACCATCAAGTTTAATATCCATATAATCAGTAACATGCCAAATTGCACTCAAGTCCAAGCTACCAAATGCATCGTGTAAACGATTACCGTATGAACCAGTTTCACGGATCATATATTCACTACGCCAGTTATATGCTAAACGAACTTGGAACAAATCGTTTTCAAAATAACCAGTTAAGTTATATGAGTGCTTTGAACTATCGCTTAAGAACGGGTTGCGATCTGTATATGTATTTGGGCTAGTTTCACTATCAGTATAAGTGTAGTTAACAATTGAGCCGAAGCCGTTCCCAAAGTCTTGTTGATATTGCAGCTCTAAACCTTGGATTGTCGCCGATTCGCCATTGGCTTTCTCTTGCACAGTCCAACCACCAGCAACTTCATCAGGTTTTAACGTGCCAGTAAATGGGATATCGGCGCTATCTGCATGGTACTCACTAAAGGTCACGAAGTTTTTAACATCCTTCATAAACAAAGCCGCAGAAAGTAATGACTCTTCATTGAAATACCATTCAATGCCTAAGTCTATTTGATTAGCAATAAATGGTTTTAACCCGATATTACCAACAACCCATTTTTGGTTATTAGGCACATCATCATTTGCACCTAAAACATTAGGGTTAACATACATGTCATCATACTGTGGACGAGCCATAACTCGAGCCGCTGATGCGCGCAATATGAGATCAGGTGCTAAGTCGAATGCTACGTTTAAGCTTGGTAACCATTCCCCATAATTAGCTGAAGCATCGGCTTTCTTACCATCAACATAGTACGTTGAGGTCGCTTCAGTACCCGCATAACGCACACCAAAGTTACCGCGTACACCTTCTGATGCAAAGTTAGCCATCACATAAGCAGCATAGTTATCTTCATCAATTTCACGGTATGAACCAAAATCTTCAGTCTCACCGATGATGCTCGATTTAGCCCAATCTTTTAGTGCATCTGGATCAAAACGAATAATATCGTATTCACTCGTACCTACAGCAAAAGTACCAGTATTTAAGCCTGCTGTTGATATGACAGGATTAAAGTCATCGGCTTGTACAAAGTCAAAACGTCGACTAGTTGTATTATGCTTCGCATATTTCAGACCCGTTTTAATGGCATTAACCACACCTAGATCTACATCAAACTTAATATCTGCTTGAATATAAGTTTCATCATCTGTTTTTGGTGTTTTATTAAAGTTACTGCCAGTACCCATTGCAAGCGAACCTGGATCATAAGTGGCTGTATCAAAACCATTTAAATCCCAAGTTTGATGACCATTGGTAAAGTCATAAGTCGCACCATTTAATGCTGTACCACCCAGACCATCTTCAACAACCATTTCAAAATCGGTACCACCAGTAGAACTTGTATCACCGATTTGAGTCGTAAACTGGTATCCATCACCGCTATATTCCATCTTCAAGTCGAAAACTTGAGACTTCATTGTCGCTTCACGAGGGCGAGCTTGCCAATATGCCAAGTTAACAGGGCCTGCAACTTGAGAACCTGACTGCGATGCATCTGGCTTATCACCACCACATAAACCGCAGCCACCTATCCATTCCGTATTATCCCAAGCACCAGAACCAGGAGCTCCTGACCATGAAGTGTCAGCTTGCGTAAACCATAATGCGTAGTTGGTGTTGTCCGCGGCCATTTGCATGTCCATCGCGTTAAACACAAAGTTTAATGAATCAGACGGGGCATACTGGAATGTTGCAGCAATAGCTGAACGTTCGCGCTCTTGTTCAAATGCGACAGGGCCAGCACCCCATTCCCAAAACGCTTCATCGCCTTGACGCTGCAAGCTACGATTTTGCATAACGCCAGAAACTAATACACCAAAAGTTTCATCATCATTCTTCCAGCTACCTAAGCCTGAAAATTGTGGATCTGTTTCACCCGAATCGCTTTGATATTGAGCTTCAGCAGAAGCAAAGAAAGTCATTGAATCCATATCCAATGGCTTACGGGTATTAACTACAACAGTACCACCCACACCACCTTCAGCTAAGTCCGCTTGAGATGATTTATAGACCTCTAAGTTACCAACTAATTCAGATGGTAATAATTCATAGTTAAATGAACGTTTTGCTGGCTCAAGAACAAACCAACCTGTTGAAGCTACGTTTTGTCCATTCAGAGTCGTCAAAGTCAGATCTTGACCCGCACCACGAATTGAAACACCCGCGCCTTCACCAAATTGACGCTGGATCGTGACACCAGGAATACGTTGCAGAGATTCTGCAACGTTTTTATCCGGAAATTTACCAATGTCTTCAGCAGTAATCGCATCCACAGTACTGTCTGAGAAGCGTTTAGCATTTAAGTTAGCTTGCTGGGAAGCGCGAATACCGCGAACTTCAATTTTTTCAATATTTTCAGGTGCTGCGGTGGTTGCCACGGCATCTGCAGCAACAGCGCTAATGGATACAGCACTGCCGAGTAGGATAGCAATATTTGTAGCTAGTACAGTTTTCTTAAAGGTTGATGGTCGCATCTCGTTTCCCTTCCATAACTTTATTATCGTTTTAGTATTCATAACCATTCCCCGAGGAATGACAACGCTGTCATGTCTGGTGCAAACATTACACAATAATTAACAGCCTTGCCACAACAAAATAACGATGGAAGTAAAAAAATGTCATAAAGCAGAATGTTGAATCAGTATTTTTATTAAAAATCATTATAAAACATGAGCTTTAATATTATGACGTAAATTTACAACTCCAAGCATAATTGTAACAATGATAAATTAACGCCAATTTGTAACAATTCAGGATTGCTAAGCACATCAAAAGCTCGCACTATAAGATGTATAAGTCAGAAAAAACTGATAAAAAATGTAAGCTTGTAAATTGCTGGTAAAGAATTTACGTTCATAGAACAGTTAAACCCCTCGCGACCTTAGACAAAGAGTTTTTAC
Source organism: Shewanella sp. SM101 (assembly GCF_025654465.1). Taxonomy (NCBI): domain Bacteria; kingdom Pseudomonadati; phylum Pseudomonadota; class Gammaproteobacteria; order Alteromonadales; family Shewanellaceae; genus Shewanella; species Shewanella sp. SM101. Next base: position 3,346 of record NZ_JAKKRH010000049.1, on the reverse strand, counting down.
ATCAATGAAAGTCACTATCAACGACGTAGCTAAATATGCTGGAGTGTCTATCAAGACAGTATCCCGTGTAACCAATAACGAACCTTCAGTGAAGCAGGCCACCGTTGACAAAGTGAACGAGGCGATAAAAGCACTTAACTACCAACCTAATTTAGCAGCAAGAAATCTAGCAGGAACTAAATCCTATGCTATTGGTTTTATTTACGATAATCCAAACGCTTACTATATTATTGATATGCAAAATGGGATTTTGTCAGCCTGTAAAGACAAGGGCTATGAACTTGTCATCCACCCTTGCAATGCCAAATCAGAGACCATATGTGATGAGCTTACAGCACTAGTCAAATATTCTAGGCTCGCTGGATTAGTACTGACACCGCCCTTGTCAGAAGATCCTAAAGTACTCAAAGCACTCACTGAAATTGATGCTAACTATGTGCGCATTATTGCGGGAGAAAAGGACAACGATCAGAATGGGTTGACTATTTTAGTCAACGATAAATTCGGTGCAGTACAAATCACCCAGCATCTGATTGATTTAGGTCACAAGCATATCGCTTTTTTAAGCGGAGATTTACACCATGAATCCACCAAAGAGCGATTACTTGGTTTTAAACAGGCATTAACAATAAACAACCTAAAGCTGAATGAAAACTACATAATTGAAGGGAAGTACTCATTTGAGTCCGGTGTTGATGGTGCTAACAAGCTCATCAAACTAAAAAATCGCCCGACGGCGATTGTTGCTTGTAACGATGAAATTGCCGCTGGTGCACTTTTTGCGGCTCGTTTAGCGGGTTTAGACATACCCGTTGATTTATCAATTGTCGGTTTCGAAGATAGCCCATTCTCACGTCAAACCTGGCCTAAACTTACCACAGTACATCAGCCAAACGCAGAAATAGCTCAGGTTGCTACTGAATTATTAATAGCAAAACGTCGCGAGCAAGATGCCATATATTCTAGAACCTTTACTCCTGAACCTATCATTCGTGACTCGTCGGCAATTCCTAAACAATAAAAAAAGAGAGCATATATGCTCTCTTTCTATCTCCTAAATCACATAGAAATCAATGTAATTTGAGCTTCGGACGCTGCCACTTCAATAACTTTTGTGCCACTCGATACACAATTGCCGAAAACCAACCATAAAGGCTGGCTAAATGCCTCTTATACAAAGAGATATACATCAATCTTGCTATATGGCCTTCAACAAAGAAAGTGCCAGAGCGTAGGTTCCCCATTAAATTGCCTACCGCAGAGAAGCGGCTTAAAGAAACTAATGAGCCGTAATCTTTATAAATAAAGGCCTTTTCAGGCTTACCTTGTAATCGATTAACGATATTATCAAACAAGGTATCAGCCATCTGAGCTGCTGCTTGCGCCCTTGGTGGAACAGGCTGGCCAGAACTTTGGATCAATAGAGCGCAATCGCCAAGGGCGTAGATATCTTGATGACCTTTCACTCGCATACAATCATCAACTTCTACCTGATTTCGCGGAGTAATGGGCAGTTTTGCAAAATGCTGAAATGCTTTTGGTCCTTTGACACCGGCAGCCCATACTTTTAAGCCTGCTTTAATCACATCGCCATCTTGGGTAATGAAACCATCACGAGTCACTTCTTTAACTTGAACACCGATATGTAAACGTATACCAATCTGATCAAGAACAGCCTGAGCCCTAGCGCTTACACGCTCTGGTAATTGAGGAAGGATTTTGGGGGACGCTTCAATCAAATGCACATCAAGATGATGCTTAGCGATATTCAGATAGCCGTACTCTTTAACAGACTCAATGACATGATGAAGCTCTGCTGCCAATTCAACCCCTGTCGCACCCGCACCGACAATACCAATGCTGACTCTTTCTTGCGTTTCGTTTAATTGAAGTAAAGCGTCGAGTAATTTATGATGAAATAAATTGGCATTTTCAAGGCTGTCTAAGAAAATACAATGCTCATCAGCACCTAATGTATTGAAACTATTAGAAACTCCACCCAATGCAAGCACTAAAAAATCATAATCGATTTGTCGCTGCTCTAAGAGCAACTCGCCTTCATCATTATAGACTGCGGCTAACTGAATCGATTTAGCATCCGGCTCACACTGCTCTATCTCACCACGAATATAGCGATAACCGTTTTTAAGTCCATGATCGCGATAGAGTAAACCTTCAATAGATTGATCTATCACACCAACAGCGACTTCGTGTAATTTAGGCTTCCATATATGAATAGGACTTTTATCAATTAAGCACACATCGACGACATCACTACCGCCCCATTTACGGCCCAACTTCGATGCAAGCGCTAAACCAGCAGCACCACCACCCACGATCACTATTCTTTTTGTAGCCAAAATGACAACCTCATAAAACTCATTTGCGAGGCTAAGTTATACCATGTTACAGATAAGAGATAACTACATTAGTTGAGTAAAACAGGCGATTTTCCATTAAAGATATTTCAGAAACCCAGCAGTACTATTTAGTTTTTCCATATGCTTAGGCAACAAAAAAGGGCCACTAGGCCCTTTAGAATCGTTCGTAAGCAGTTTATACCGCTTCTTCGTTTTCTTCACCCGTTCGAATACGGATAACACGTTCAACATCAGTGACAAAAATTTTACCATCACCAATTTTGCCTGTGCGGGCCGTTTCAACAATGACATCAATTGCTTGGTCGAGCAGATCGTCTTGGATCACTAACTCTATTTTTACTTTTGGCAGAAAATCCACCATATATTCGGCACCACGATACAACTCTGTATGCCCTTTCTGACGACCAAAACCCTTAACCTCCAGTACCGTCATCCCAGTGATACCAATTTCTGCAAGTGATTCGCGCACATCATCTAACTTAAATGGCTTAATAATGGCTTCAACTTTTTTCATTAAAAATTCCTCATCCCTTGCAATAACATAAACAAACAGAATAACACTAGCTTACACGGGGTTACGTCAATATTGAAGTGAATGTAGTGCTTTACTCATAAAACACAGTTTCTATAAAATCGCTTTTAGCACATAAAAGTCTAAAAAAAGTACTATGAATATTGCCTCAGATTTTATACTTACATTCTAACCAGCACTAACTCTGTAGTGGCACACTAATTTTGGCCACCTAAATAGAGGTGATATTATTACCTCGTAGATGACTTTAGGTGAACACATGAGATCGACAACCAGAAAAACATTTAGTGCTGAATTCAAACTTGAAGCAGCCCAATTAGTCCTCGATAAAAACCATAGCATCATCGAAGCTGCAAAGGCGATGAACGTAGGTAAGTCCACTATGGATAAATGGGTGAGACAGTTAAAACTAGAACGCCAGGGTGGCACACCC